>DMPB01000186.1:0-640 GCA_003456175.1 Chitinophagaceae bacterium
CCTAAACTATCTCCAATATAATCGGCAACATCCTGTATATCTGGTTCTTGATAATAGTGTGCCAACACCACAGCATTTTTTTCTTTTTTCAAACGTTCAATCTCTGCAAACAAATCGAGGCGGGCATCTACTTCCACATCTAAAAATCCACGTTCATTAATTTTCATTTTCGCTTGCTCTAATGTGTGTATTTCCATGGTAATATTCTTTATTAATCTTTATTTATTTAATCAACTACTACTATTAAGGGTGTGGATTTATGGATAACTTAGTTTTCCCCACAGGGCAAAGTTAATTACCTCAACACTATCCCCATCAATTCACAAATTATCCCCGCCATGAAACAAGCGTGAAACAACAAAATCACTGTTTTATACACTTATGTGACTTCGTAACAATTTGGTAATACACATTCGCCAATTCACAGCTTGTACACTTGTACTTAACGTGTGGATTTTGAAAGTAAAAACTGCCTTACGGCAAATGCATACGCCAACAGTCATAGTTATTCCACCTGCATCCACAACAGTAAAAGCTTAAAAATGGGTTTATACACAGTAAAACAGGTTTGTACACATGTGTATGTGAATTGTGAAGCTAGTATATTGCCGAACCTTACATTTACCGTAAGGTACTTATT
>DMPB01000186.1:874-1055 GCA_003456175.1 Chitinophagaceae bacterium
ACATTTACCGTAAGGTACTTATTTGTGAACAGCCGAAGTAATAAGCAATAATGGCGGCAGTTAGCATGCAGTTTTCCACAAATTGTTCATAGCTAGCTTTCCCCTATTTTTGCCAACTTCAAATAAAACCGTATACAACCATAGCTATGCAAGTTATTCAAGGAATTCGTGATCGTGCTGC
>DMPB01000186.1:1279-1550 GCA_003456175.1 Chitinophagaceae bacterium
CAAGGAATTCGTGATCGTGCTGCTTGGATCATTTCGATTCTTATTGGCGTTGCCTTGATTGCCTTTATTGTGCAAGACGCCTCTGTACGTGGCGGCAGTATCTTTAGAAACACTACTGATATTGCTGTAGTGAACGATGTTGCTATTAGTAAAACTGATTTCGACAATAAAGTTGAAACCATTGTTCAAATGCAAGGTGCACAAGCACAGCGTGAACAATTAAGTGCTAGTGTGTATAATATGATGGTGCAACAAACCATCTTAGAACAAG
>DMPB01000186.1:1775-6427 GCA_003456175.1 Chitinophagaceae bacterium
AACAAACCATCTTAGAACAAGAGTATGCTAAGTTGGGTATGCAAGTAACTGGTAAAGAATTAAGTGATATTCTTTTTGGTGCTAACCCACCGCAGTGGTTGCAACAAGCATTTACCGATCCGAACACGGGTGTATTCAATGCCGAAATGGCTAAGCAACAGTTTGCTCAAATGAAAAAGAATAGTGCTAACCCACAGGTAGCAGCTATTGTTGAAACTTATATTGAGCCAACTATGCAACAGGCACTTGCTATGAAGTATCAGGCTATGATTATGCAGGCTGTTAGCGTTCCAAAATGGATGGCCGAAAAAATTAATGCCGATAACAATAGCGTTGCTAACATGCAATATGTATATGTACCATATACAACTATTGCCGATAGTACTATAAAAGTAACAGATGCCGATGTTGATGCTTATGTTAAAAAGCATAAAGCCGAGTTCATGCGTGAATATGAAACACGTACTGTTAGTTATGTAAGCTTCGATGCTAACCCTACTGCTGCCGATAGTGCTGTAGTATATAGTGGACTTGCATCTTTAAAGTCTGAATTTGCTGCTGCAACCGACGATAAATCGTTTGTTGCTGCTAAAGGTTCTGAAACTAATTTCTTAGATGCATTTGTTACAAGCAATAACTTGAAAGTACCTAATGCCGACAGTATTAAAAACTTAGCAGTAGGCCAAGTGTATGGTCCTTACTTAGATGCTAATAATTATACATTAGCTAAAATGGTGGCTAAGCGTAGTATGCCAGACAGTGTTAAGGTGCGTCATATTTTGGTTAAAACAGGTCAAGGTGGTATAGCCGATTCAGTAGCTAAAAATCGTATTGATAGCATTAAGAATGCTGTTGCTGCAGGTGCCAACTTCAACGACTTAGTGAAGAAGTATTCTGACGACCCAGGAAGTAAAGACAAAGCTGGCGAATACGAATTTGCTTCTGTTGGTTTTGCCAACTTAAGCAAAGAATTTGCTGAAGTTGCTTTCTATGGTACTACTGGCGATAAAAAAGTAGTTAAAGTTGAAAACAGCAGTTACAGTGGCTACCACTATATTGAAGTACTAAGCCAAAAAAATACACAGGCTGCTTATAAAATTGCTTACATCAGCAAGCCAATTCTCGCTAGTACCGAAACTGTAAATGCTGCTAACGATGCTGCAACAAAATTTGCAGGTAGTAGTAAAGACAAAAAGGCATTTGACGATAATGCTGCGAAATTGAACAAGTTCCCGATGCCAACTGGTGATATTCAACAGAACGATTTTCAAGTGCCTGGTTTAGGTAATAACAGAGCTTTCGTACGTTGGATTTATGAGAACAAAGTAGGTACCGTAAGTGAGCCTACACAATTCGATGGCAAGTATGTGGTAGCTATTATTACAAGTGTTAGTCCCGCTGGTTTAGCTACAGCCGCAGCTGCTCGTCCACAAGCAGAAATGTTCATCCGTAACGAGAAGAAAGCACAGCAAATTATCGCTAACAAATTAAAAGGTAGCACTTTAGAAGCTATGGCGCAAGCAGCAGGTACATCGGTACAACGTGCTGATAGTGTTGCTTTCGAAGCTGGTTTTATTCCTGGTGTTGGTGCAGAACCACGTGTATTAGGTGCTGCTTTCAATAAAACAATCTTAAATAAGGTAAGTACGCCAATTGCAGGTGCTTCTGGTGTATTTGTAGTGAAGCCTGAGGCTGTGGGTGCACGTGCCGCATTGGCAAGCAATATCGAAGATTTGCGTAAGCGTTTGGCCGATAACACACGTAACCAAGTAAGCTACCGTTCTATGGAAGCATTACGATTGGCTGCTAGCATTAAAGATTTGAGAAGCGATTTTTATTAGTAGCTTCATTTACTTGCGTAAATGTATTATAACAAAGGTGCCTGCTGATTATTCAGCAGGCACCTTTGTTATATAGGGCTATAAAAAAAGTCAACCTATACATGTTTCTTTCGAAACAACACCCCCCGGTACGTATAAGTTGACATTGCAAATATGAAATATTTTAGCGCTACCATCATTTACCGTAAGGGGAAATTCTATTTTATAAAAGCATCTTTGTAACAACTCGGCTGTATACTTAAATATTTAGCACTATTTGTAATAGAGTTAACCAATAACACTACAATCTTTGTAAGTAGAACGTAATTGTATACGATGAAAAAAATAGCTTTAATACCTGCTCGTTATGCCGCAACGCGTTTTCCGGCAAAATTGATGCAACTCTTAGCTGGTAAGCCAGTAATTGTACATACTTACTTGAATACAGTAGCTACACAACTGTTCGATGAAGTGTGGGTAGCAACCGATAGTACCGTCATTTACGATGCTATTGTGGCAGCAGGTGGTAAAGCTGTTATGAGTCAACGACCACACGAAAGTGGTAGTGATCGTATAGCCGAGGCAGTGGCCGATATGGATGTAGATATTGTTGTGAATGTACAAGGTGATGAACCATTTGTAAAACGCGAACCACTCGAAAAATTATTACAAGTTTTTGATGGTGAAGCTGGTAGGCAGGTACAGGTTGCAAGCCTCATGCAAGTGCTTACCGATGCCAATAATATTCAAGATCCAAACTATGTGAAGGTTGCTGTGAGTAAGTCGGGCAATGCATTAATGTTTTCTCGTTCTGTACTACCCTACCCGCGTAGTACTGAACTTGCTATTACTTATTACGAACATATTGGTGTATACGCATTTCGTAAAAAAGCATTGATGGATTTCACGGCATGGCCGATCACACCTTTAGAAGCAGCCGAAAAAATAGAATGCTTACGATACTTAGAAAACGATGTAGCCATAAAAATGGTACTTACCGATTATATGGGTGTTGAAATTGATACACCTGAAGATTTACGAAAGGCCGAAGCATATTTACAATAAGCACTATGTCGAACACACTTACATTCACACTTGTTCAATCTAACCTACATTGGGAAGATGCTGCTGCCAACTTACAAATGTTTGAAGCTAAAATTGCAGCTATAACTACACCAAAGCAGATAGTGATATTGCCTGAAATGTTCACTACAGGCTTTAGTATGCAGCCCAAAAAATTGGCCGAAACTATGAATGGCCTTACGGTAAATTGGATGCTGCGAATGGCACAACAACATCGTATTATTATTGCAGGAAGTGTGATGATACAAGAGAACGATGTTTTCTATAATCGCTTTTTATGGGTACAACCGAATGGACAAATTCATAGTTATGATAAGCGACATCTTTTTGCTTATGGTGGCGAACATGAACATTACACGCCAGGCAATGAAAGAATAATCGTACAGGCAAATGGGTGGAAGATACTCTTACAAATTTGTTACGATCTACGCTTTCCTGTATGGGCAAGGCAACAGCCCAATAATATTTTGTACGATGCCATTATTTATGTTGCTAATTGGCCCGAACGCCGCTCACACGCTTGGAGAACTTTATTACAAGCTAGAGCCATTGAAAATCAGTGCTATGTAATTGGTGTTAACCGAGTAGGTAACGATGGTAATGGTATACCACATATCGGCGACTCTATGGTGGCCGATGCTTTAGGAACAATATTGTACCATCAACAACATGCTGAAGATGTGCATACTATTACCCTCGATAAAACACATGTAGAACAACTAAGAACACAACTACCCTTTTTAAAAGATGCCGATCCATTTACACTAATACATCATGCATAATACCACTATTGCTTATACCGCTAACAGTATATATACAGGTATGCATTTATTGCAGCATCATGCAATGGTGTGTAACAATGGTATTATTACCGATGTATTACCTAAAGTAACATTACCTAACGATGGTTCACTCACCATTGTAGATTTTGGTGATGCAACTATTATTCCGCCATTTGCCGACTTACAACTATACGGAGCAGAAGGAAAGTTATTAGCAGTAACACCCACAGTAGCAACTGTTGAAGCCATTGCCAATTACAGTGTACGCGGAGGTGCCTACTGGTGTATGCCCACAGTAGCAACCAATACTTATGAAGTAATATATGCATGTATTGATGCTATAAAAGCATATTGGCAGCAAGGCGGCAACCATGTGCTTGGACTACATGTAGAAGGCCCTTGGATAAGTATTGAAAAACGAGGAGCACATGTAGCAGCACTCATTCATACACCAACAATAACACAAGTAACAGAATTATTGCAATATGGTAAAGGTGTTATTAAAATGATAACCCTTGCACCAGAATGTTGTAACGATACAATAATACAATACATAAAACAACAAGGTATTATTGTATCCGCAGGCCATAGTAATGCTAGTTACGAAGTAGCTACACATAGTTTTGATAATGGTGTACAAGCTGCAACACATTTATACAATGCAATGAGTGCCTTTGAACACCGAAACCCAGGAATGGTAGGTGCTATACTCAATCACAACAGTGTGAAAGCAAGTATTATACCCGATGGTTATCATGTAAGTTGGCCAGCCATACAGTTAGCCTTACGGCAAATGAATGATCGCTTGTTCGCTATTACCGATGCAGTTACTACTACCAGCAAAGGGTATTATCAACATATGTTAGATGGCGATAAGTATGTAGCTAATGGTACGTTAAGCGGTAGTGCACTTACCATGCAAAAAGCATTGTATAATTTAATACACTTTGCGGGTGTACCTTTTGTA
>DMPB01000186.1:6653-7724 GCA_003456175.1 Chitinophagaceae bacterium
TGCGGGTGTACCTTTTGTACAAGCTATTGATATGTGCAGCATTATTCCCCTACGCCTGATGCATAAAATAGATGAAGTAGGCTTACTTAAAAAGAGCTATCCTGCACAAGCCATTGTGTTAGATAATGGCTATAATATAATTGGTAACATAGGCCTTTAATACACTAGTGTTATTATTGCACATTGGTATCTTCATTAAACAAGCGGTACACAAATAATCCTAAATTTTTGTAAGGTGGTATATACTCGTTGAGTAAGCGTAATGCATAAGCATTTTGCTGTAATTGTTGTCGTAATGTGTTAAATGTATTACTCCAAACAATGGTTTTAGCTTGTAATAAATCTTGATTAATACTTTGCATTAAAGGATTGTTCACCACTACACTACCCGTTTGTTTGGTTGCAATTACTTGTGCTTTCGGACTACCATTGGCAACGGTACTAATGTGCTTGTAACCACCACAACTTCCTAAAATTGCAAGCTGTATGTGTGGATTAAGATAGCGTAAAGTATTGCTTAAAAAATAACTGTGTCCGCGGTGTGTAATAATGGTTGGATAAATATTTTTACCCGTAAGGGTGGCATTCATTTTTTCTTGTGCTTCAATATCGGCACCTGTAGTATAGTCTAAAGGCTTGTTAGCATATATGTAAAGTGTGGGTATTTGTTGCTTGCTTATGAATATAACAAAACTGGTATGTGAAGTATCTTTTTTCCAATGGGTTGTATCAAACAAAGCCGTAAAACTTTGATAGGCTAACTTGCCATCGGCATCGCCATAAAAATATACTGCATGATGTATGTTATTACTGCTATCGGTAAGTTGCTGTACTTGCAATTGGTAGTTGTTAATACCAAGAGTTTGATGTAGTAAGTTATTGCCACTTGAATCATCAGGGTTACGTAGTGCATTTTGCCAAACCAACTGTAATGCATTGTAGATGCGAATACCGAAAATGTTTTCTTGCTGTGTACAGCGTTGTAGATTTTCTTGCAAGTATTTACCAATGGTTGTTTGATACAAAGCACTATCTATTAATCCTACAAAAGCGTCGGCTACTTGCATGCTT
>DMPB01000186.1:7947-23497 GCA_003456175.1 Chitinophagaceae bacterium
TTGCATGCTTTGCTCAAGTCCAATGGTATTGTCTAACTCAAGACTGTCAACTAATTTATGTAATGTTATAAAGCGTTGCTCTACAGGCATTTTTTCTAGGAAGGGCACCAATGTACCATACTGCCCAGCAAGTTTTAAGAACAAACGATAATCATCGAATTGAATCATAGTGAATAGGTCGTGAGCATTATTGCCCAAACCTTTCATAAGTCTATTGAACAAACCAATATAGCTACTAGTGTACAGTTCTTCTTCGCCGTTAATAATGATATAATATAAATCTTGCTTGCGTAAAAGCGATACACATTCAAAGCGTTGCCTGTCTTTCTCGTTATGTAATTCGTTAATGGTGTTGATGTAAAATTGATTACTATAGTAATGCAATGCATTTTTAATAAGCTGTTGCCCGATTACTTTTTCACCTCTATTTATTCGAACAACATTGTACTGTGCGGTATTAACAAGTAAGCTATAGTAAGTATTAACATCGCTACGTGCTTTTAAAATATCGGCAATGGTATAGGCACTATCTGCCAATTGCTCTGTGAAAGGTAGTAATGCTTCTCGGGCATAATGGCTTGCCATACTTACAAGTTGTTTAACCAACTTATGATTACTATTGGTGCAAAGTGCTTTTGTTGATGCTTGCTGTGCCAAACGCCATATAGCTGTTGGTTGATGGCTTGCTAAGTATTGTAATAAGCTATCGGCATATCGAAAACCAGGTTCTTGCAGTATGAATTTTTCAATTGCTTCTGGTGTTCTAAGAAGTGTTTTATAGGTGGCTATTTGTTTTAAATAATTGGCATAAGTAGTATACTCTTTGAATGCATCGGCCATGAGTTGTGTTCTACGTGCTCCCAAATCTTTTACGTAAGTATCAATACTATCGTTACGCAAAATGCATTGTAAAATGTTAGGAAATTTTTCTAATGCATCAGGAATATCATACACTTCAAATCGCTTGCTTACAACCTTACCTCTGATACTTTTAAGAAAGTAATTGATGCTATTGAATGCACGACACTTATCATCATCACTAAGTTGTGTATGCTGATCAATAGCAATTTTTATGCTATCTGTTTTTTGTGTTGCAAAAGCAAGTAGTTGCCATTTAATAGCATCGTCTATACGTACCGTATCAATCATTTGAACAAAGTTGGTTTGCTCAATTTGTAGTAAGTCGAAACTGTAAGTATAGTTATTTGTAATAGGTTGTGCCTTACAAAATAAAAATGTGCAACTGAGTAGTAAACTAAAAAAATACCTCATGTAGTTGTGTAACTAAATACAAAAAAACCACACTTTGAGTAAGTGCGGTTGTTAAAAAATATTTACGTAAGTACTATAAATAAGTATCGCCCCAATTACGCTTAACCTCAGCAACGTATTGTTTAATTTCTTGTTCTTTATCCTTACGGCAAATGAGTAATGCATCTTTCGTATCAACAACAATCATATCATCTAAGCCTTGGAGTACTACTACTTTTTCATCGGGAGCACTGATCATACATTTTGTAGCATCTACTACTAAAACATGCTTACCAGCAACTGCATTACCTAAATAATCTTTTTCTAAATTTTCGTAAGCACTGTTCCATGTACCTAAGTCGCTCCAACCAAATTCGCTAGGTATCACATAAACATTTTTAGCATGCTCCATAATAGCATAGTCGATACTAATATTACTACACTGCGGATAAATACGTTCAATAGCACTTTGTTCTTCAGCGGTATTAAACAAGTTACGTTCTGCCGCAAATACATCGAACATTTCTGGTTGATATTGTTCAAACGCATAAACAATATCGGCAGCTCTCCAAATAAAAATACCAGCATTCCAAAGGAAGTCGCCACTAGCAATAAATGTTTTAGCTAGTTCTGCATCGGGCTTTTCTGTGAATGTTTTAACCTGATAAATGTTATTAGCAACGGCTAATGTTTCGTGTTGTATGTAACCATAACCCGTATTCGGGTAAGTAGGCTTAATACCTAAGGTTACAAAGGCTTTCATGTGTGCAGCAAAATCTAAAGCTTTCAAACAAAGTTCCTGAAAATTACCAGCATCCATAATCAAATGATCACTTGGTGCCACAATCATATTTGCTTCAGGATCTTTCTCTAACAGCTTAAACGCAATATAAGCAACACACGGTGCGGTATTTTTTCTGCTCGGTTCTGCTAAAATATTCGCAGGCAACAGTTCAGGCAATTGCGATTGAACTATGCTTGCATATTCATCGCTAGTAACAACATAAATATTTTCTTCAGGGATGAAAGCTTTAAAACGTTCGTACGTCCACTGAATTAATGTTTTTCCAGTGTGTAAGATATCTAAAAATTGTTTGGGATAACTTGTTCTACTCTGTGGCCAAAATCTGCTTCCAATACCACCCGCCATAATGGCTACATAATGGTGTGGATTCTTTACGGTTGTACTCATATCGTTTGCTAGTGTAATGATAGCAAAGATGCACAATACTCACATATATTGTATCAGCCTTTATACACTTAGCTTACAAGTTTAGGAGCATCGAAAAATAGAAAATGATGTTGTTGTGCGTTAAATGTTTTCCATTGGGTAATATCGCAACGAACACCAAGCATACCACAAGTGGGCATATCATCTAAACGAACATTACAAATCATATTTGCAAATGCCGTGATGCCTGGGTTGTGACTAAATAAATATACCGTTTGCCAAGCATCGTTGAGTGATGTAACTACTTCCAAAAAAGTAGCCGGCATGGCATGATACAATGCCGGCACAGTAACAATATCGTTTTTAGCAATACCATTTGCTTTGGCGAAATATTGTGCTGTAGTTAATGCCCTGTTCGCAGTACTACTCACAATAGCATCGGGTTTAAAACCTTTTTGAAGCAAGCGTTCCGCCATTATAGGTGCATCTCTATGTCCACGAGCATTTAAAGGCCGGTCAAAGTCTGTTTCGCTAGGGCTATCCCAACTACTTTTCGCATGCCTTATAATAACCAATTGCTTCACTTACGTAAATGTGTTTATACTTTAGACAACTTGGCTAATGCAGCTTCTAATTTTGTGAGCATTTCATCAATCTCTTCCTTTACGCAAGTACCAACACTTAAACGATACCACGGACTTTGATGGCTTGCACCGAAAGCATAAAAAGGTACTACAGCCAACTTAGCTTCGTTTAGTAAGTAAGTAGTAACATCGGCTTGTTTGGTAAGTAAGTTGGTACCATCGGTACTACCAACTAAATCAAATTTTATCGTTAAATAAATGGCTGCTTGTGGTGCAATAGCATCTACTGCGTAACCCATTTGCCGTAAGGCTACAATACCATTATAAATGCGTTGTAAGCGCTCTTCTAACGCTGCCTTAAAATGTGTAAAATGTGTTGCAATAGCAGCCTCGTTTTGCAAATAAGCGGCAGTAGCAACTTGTTCGGCCATTGGTGCCCAAGCCCCAACATGGCTCAATAATGCTTTCATTTTGGCAATCACGTGTGTAGGCCCCATACTCCAACCTACACGAACACCAGTGGCAGCGAACGATTTGCTGATGCCATCTATATAAACGGTATAGGCTTTCATCGCAGGGTTAATACTAACAGGGCAACTATGTTGTGTATCGCCATAAGTAAGCGTGCCATACATTTGATCGAACATTACGTATAGCTTTTTTTCATGCTCACCTCTACGTTCGTTTTCGGCAATTACGAGGTCACATATTTTAGCTAGTTCTTCTTTGCCAAGCGTAGTTCCCGTTGGGTTTTGTGGTGTACACAAGCACAACAATGCAGCACCTTGTATATGCGGAGCAATATCGGCTGCGGTTGGCATAAAGTTGTTTTCGGGCGAGGTTTCAATAACACAATGTAAGCCATGATTCATGTGCACGTAGTGGTTGTTATTCCAACTAGGTGTGGCATAAATCACTTTATCTTCTGTATTTACAATTACTTTAAACAGCGTATAAATGAGCGGACGACCACCTGCCGCAATCAAAATTTCTTGATTACTGTAGGTAATACCTTGGTGCTTTTGAACAAATGCTGCCACGCTGTTACGCAACTCGGCAATACCATCGGCCGGAGGATAATTGGTATTTTTATCTTGATAGGCTGCAACAATTAACGCTTCTAACGCTGCCGGAATAGGAAAAACACTCGGATTAAAATCGCCAATAGTATAGTTATAAATTTTTTCGCCCTGTTTAATACGTTCGCTTATGGCGTTACCCAATTTAACGATTTCGCTTCCCACCATGTTCTCGGCTAGGTTACTTAGCTTCATAATCAATACTTGGTTAATGATGTAATTGGCGGCAAAATTAGGGTTTGCCTTACGGCAAATAAAGTTAATTCGAGGTATTAAAACCGATATCGTTCCGTCATAAAGGCAGCCGATGGTAATAATTTTCCATCAAAATCAAAAAGCGTAGCATTTTCCCAGGGGCTACCTGTGTTCCACAAATCACGCATACCGCTGGTAATCCATGCAGGTTCCCAATACATTACACCACTACCACCACCTCTAATTACTTGTTGTGTAAGTGTTGTAAGATAACGTTGCTGTTCTGTTTTGCTAACGCCATAGCCATTCCATGGCTGCGTTGTAATAATGTTAGGATAGTTATCGGCAAAGCCGTTGGTCCAGGCATAAGCTGTTTCTACAACCATTACTTGCTTATTGCCACTTAGTTGCTTTAGGTTAGTTACGAACAAAGCAACATCTTCCATACTGCTGAGGGTGCTCCATTGTTGATAGTGCGATACACCAACAATATCAAAGTCGGTAACACCAGCACGCATAATGCCGTTAAGCCAATATTGCCCATTTTGAAATTGAGCTACGTGTAATATTATTTTAGGTTTAATGCCGCTGTTCTGGCTAAAATTGCGAACTGCACGAATGCCCGCATTGAGTAGTGATGCAAAGTTGGCAAACTGTCCGTTTTCAACTTTACCGTAAGGCCATAACATACCACTATTGGTTTCGTTACCCACTTGTACCATTTCGGGTGTAAGGTTTTGTGCTGCCAAATGTTGCAATACCCGAAGCGTGTAATTATACACAGAATCTTGTAGTGTAGCCAAGTTGGCTTGTTGCCATGCAGCAGGCGTGGTTTGATGTGCAGGATCGGCCCAAGTATCGCTGTAATGAATATCTAAATTCACTGCCATGCCTAATTGCTTAGCTCTTCTAATGGTGTTGGTTACATCGGCCAAATCGTTGTATATCTTACCATTGTGTAGGCTAGCATGCCATTGCGGATTGTGCCATAAACGTACACGTACAACGTTAGCACCAGCATTGGCAAGTGCGGTGTAAGCATCGGTAGTTATACCATTAGCTTGGTATTTAACACC
The DNA here is from genome assembly GCA_003456175.1 of Chitinophagaceae bacterium. GTDB lineage: Bacteria > Bacteroidota > Bacteroidia > Chitinophagales > Chitinophagaceae > UBA10646. Next base: position 13,304 of record DMPB01000186.1, read on the forward strand.
ATATTGTTCAAGTGCATTAACATAAGAAAGATCAACACCAAAGGCAAATTGCTGCCAACTGTATTTTGGGTTAGCAGTATCATTGTTAGCAGTGCTATTGTTTTTGCTGCATGCAGAAAAGCCCCAAAAGCAAAGCATACAGATGATATAAAATCGTATCATAGGTTTTTTAGTTTATAATTGCAATTGAGCTCCTAATCGTTTCAATTCAATTTCGGCCGCTTTGGCAGCATAGCTCAGGTTAACCAACCTGTAGCCAGCATCAATAAAACTACGTTGTGCTTCTCGAACTTCAATGATGGTAGCAACTCGTAATTCGTAACGTTGCAAGGTAAGCTGTAATAGCTGTTGTGTAAGTTCATAATTACTTTTTTCTGTTGCCAATCGCTGCAATACGTTTTCATAAGCCTGATAGCTTTTAATAGCTTGTGTTTTAAGATTTTGCAACAACTGTTCACGGGTAATTTTTGCGTTTTTAACTTCTATTTCGGCAACACGCTGCTGCCGTTTTAAAGCTGAGCCATTGTAGATGGGTACTGCCACCGATAAGCCCAAATTAGGGCCATAGTTTTGGTTGAGCAACGTGAACCCCGCCTCGCTTTGGTTACGAACATAGTTATAACCCATCGTAGCTCTTACGGTAGGGTAACGCTGTGCCGCTACTTCTTTCACCAATAGTTCGTTGATTTTAATTTGTTGTTCGGCGCTTGCTATTTCGGGGTTTTGTTGAATGAAATCTACAATACTACCTATCTGTAAGTTGCGTTCGGCAATAATGGTATCGCTGATGTGAATGGTACTATCAGGGTTAATATTAAGTAGGTTTAAAAAATCGGCCTTAGCATTTTGTATTACCAATGCCTGCGATTGCAGATTTTGCTGCAAAGCATTCAAATCTATGGTAGCTTGAAACAAATCGGCGTTATTGGCAAGACCAACACTTTTACGCACTTTAATTAACTCAACTTGCTTTTCAGCCACTCGAATAGCTTCACGAATGGTACGTTCATAATCTTGCTGGCGCACAATATCGTAGTACTGTACCATTACCGCTGCAAGGGTATTTTGTATTTGAATATTTAACTGTTGCTTGCTCAACAATTCTAGTTCGGTAAGCCTCTGTTTGGTGGCAACTACGCGTTGGCCATTATACAAGATTTGACCAACACTAAGGTTAGCATTCAAGTTATTAGCAGCAGCACCACTACGTTGAATAACGGTACCGTTGTTTAATTTTTGATTCACACTAGTAATACTTTCAGCATCATTCGCTTGTAGTGTAACTGTAGGCAAGCCACCTGCCACACCAATATGATTATTAATGTGAGCCTGTTCTATATTGTTATTGGCAAGTGCAATATTGAAGTTGTTTTTCAATGCAACATTCAAAGCCTCTTGCAATGTAAGTTGTTGTGCCTGGGCTGGTTGTAACCACCAACAAGCCAATATAATGAGCAAATATTTTTTCATTTTCATTTTTGTTTTTGGGCTTTCGGCAGTAGTACTGCTGTGGCCTTTGGTTCGGGCTGTTGCGGGGTTTCGCCACTCGTTCCTCGTGGCCGGCTCGCCTGAGGGCGGCCGCCCTTCACATCCCGCAGCCCGTGGGCTTTGGTACTGTTGTGCGGCAACATTTACCGTAAGGTATGGCTACACTTTTGTTGCTTGTTGTTCGGCATCTATATCGTAAGCGTTTTTAGTGTGTACGCCTGATATGTAGGTGTACACGGCTGGTATTACAAAAAGGGTAAGTAGTAAGCTGAACATGATACCTCCAACAATTACAATACCTAATGGAATGCGGCTGGTGCTTGCTGCACCTAAGCTTAATGCAATGGGTAGTGCCCCAAGTGCTGTGGCAAGGCTCGTCATTAAAATAGGTCGTAAGCGTTGCTGTGCGGCTTCTAATACGGCTGCTTTTTTTGGTATGCCACTTTCGCGTTTTTGGTTGGCGAACTCTACTATTAAAATACCGTTTTTAGTAACCAAACCTATTAGCATAATCATACCAATTTGGCTGAAGATGTTAATGGTTTGATCGAACAACCATAAACTTAACAGTGCACCTGCTAGTGCTAGCGGAACGGTAATCATAATAGTGAACGGGTCGGTAAAACTTTCGAACTGTGCTGCCAGTACTAGGTATATGAGTAACAGGGCTAATCCAAAAGCAAAGCTGGTGTTGCTGCTACTTTCGGCATAATCGCGGCTCGGGCCATTAAGTGCTGTTTGAAAGCTTTCATCGAGCAGCTTGTTAGCAATATTTTGCATAGCATCAATACCGTCGCCAATGGTTTTGCCTTCGGCTAGCGATGCTTGTATGGTTGCACTTTTAAAGCGGTTGAAATGAAATAAAGTTGGTGGGCTGCTTGTTTCTTCTAGTTGCACTACGGCACTAAGCGGAATGCTTTCGTCACGGTTGTTGCGTACATACAGTTGGTTGATATCGGCAGGTTTATTTCTATCGTTACGTTCTACTTGTGCTATTACCTGATACTGCTTACCATTCATGATAAAGTATGCCAATCGCCTACCACTAAAGGCACTTTGTAGTACGGCAGCAATATCGGCAGTGGTAAGTCCTAGATCTCTAGCCTTCATACGGTCAATCGTAAGCTGTACTTCGGGCTTATTGAATTTTAAATTGGCATCTACGTTTTGGAATGTTTTTTCTTTACGAGCTTCTTCTAAAAACTTAGGTAATACTTGTTTGAGTTTTTCAAAATCGAGGTTTTGAATAATAAACTGTACTGGCAATGCACCACGGCTGCCCAAACCAACTGAAATAGTTTGCTCTTGAATTGGAAACACCCTAGCATCGTTAAAACGACTGAGCTTGCCTGCTAGCTCTCCGGCTAAGTCCATTTGCGATTTGCTGCGTTCATTGGGTGGTGTTAAGCCGATACGTGCAATAGATGTATTGGCACCAGTACCGCCAAAGCCCGGCGTAGCGTTGAATACAAAGCTTCGCTCAGATACCGAGTCGTATAAATAGTTGGTAAGTTTTTCTGCAAAACCTGCTGTAAAATCGTAACTAGACCCTTCGGGAGCTGTGATGCTGAAACGAATGTTACTGCGGTCTTCAATCGGTGCTAATTCGCTTTGTAGGTTCGTGAAAGTAAAATACATGATGCCTAAACAGGCTATTACCAAAACCCAGGCCATCCACCGAATGCGAAGAAAGCCTTCTAATAAGCGACGATAGCCATTTTCTAAACCGGTGAAGAATGGTTCGGTAGCATCATAGAATTTGCCATGGCCCGCTTTTTTACGCGTAAGCACCACGTTTAAAACAGGTGTAATGGTAAGCGATACAAAAGCAGAAATAAGTACAGCGCCAGCTACCACAATACCAAACTCGCGGAACAAACTACCTACAAAACCTTGTAAGAATATTACCGGCAAAAACACTACAGCAAGGGTAATAGAAGTACTAATAACTGCGAAGAATATTTCTTTAGAGCCTTCGAGGGCTGCTTGGCGAATGGGTAAGCCTTCTTCTAATTTTCTAAAAATATTTTCTGTTACTACAATGCCATCATCTACCACGAGGCCTGTAGCAAGTACGATACCTAATAATGTAAGTACATTGATTGAAAAGCCTGCTACATACATGATAAAAAACGTAGCAATCAGCGAAATAGGAATGTCTATTAACGGTCGAATAGCCGTTAAAAAGTTGCGGAAAAAGAATAGAATTACCAATACTACCAAACCAAAAGAAATGAATAAGGTTTCCTTCACCTCTTCTAACGATTTGCGAACATTCTCGGTATTATCAATCAGAACATTCATGATGATATCACTTTTGTTCGATTGCTTAATTTCATCTAAGCGTTTGTAGAATTCATCGGCAATTTTGATATAGTTGGCACCGGGTTGCGGCACAATGGCAATACCAACGGCATTCACACCATTGTATTTCCAACTGCGTTCTTCTGTTTCGGGGCCAAGCTCAACCTTGGCAACATTTTTCAATCGAATAATACCATTGTTATCCTCTTTAATGATGAGTTCATTAAAATCGGCTTCTGTGGTAAGTCGGCCCATGGTTCTAAGCGTAAGCTCAGTACTGTTGCCATAAATTTTACCGGCAGGTAGCTCTACATTTTCTCGGTTAAGAGCCGTTTCAACATCGCTAAACGCAAGGTTATAGGCACTCAATTTAGTTGGGTCTATCCATACACGCATGGCTTGCCGCTTATCGCCAAACAAGCTCACCGAGCTTACTTCGTTAATGGTTTGAAAACGTTCTAATAGTACATTCTCAGCAAAATCAGTAAGTTCAAGTAAGCCCTTGCTCGGACTTTGTACCGCAAGCAACAAAATAAAATCGCCACTGGCATCGGCCTTGCTTACTACCGGAGGGGCATCAATATCTTGTGGAAGATTTCGTTGTGCTTGGCTCACTTTATCACGAACATCGTTAGCGGCATCTTCTAAATCTACCTCGAGGTTAAATTCAACGGTAATATTACTTGCACCAACTTGGCTACTACTGCTAATGCTACGCACACCTGGTATACCATTAATTTGTTTTTCTAGTGGTTCGGTAATTTGGCTTTCAATCACATCGGCATTGGCACCTGTATATTGTGTACGTACGTTGATAATCGGTGGGTCAATAGCCGGGTAATCACGCACGGCCAAAAAGGTGAAGCCAACAGCACCAAACAGCAGTAACATAATGTTCATTACTGTTGCGAGTACCGGCCTGCGTAACGATAGTTCAGATATATTCATGTAACGAAAAGCTTAAGGATAAAAGGTGTTTCACTTACGTAAATGCTATTGCAATCATGCAGCAGCTATTGGATAATGGTATTGAGTTGCTTCACGCTGCGTACTTTAAGCTTACTCTTTGGTCTGGCAAATAATACGCCTGTAACTACTACGCTATCGCCGGGGTTCAAACCTTTAATAACTTCAACCGCACCAGCTTGGCGTAAGCCTGTTTCAATGGTAACAAAGCTTGCCTCCCCATTTTTAACAACAATCATTTTTTTGGCTTTTGCTTCAGGAATAATAGCGTTGCTTGGAACCAAAATACCCTTGTCGCTACCACCAGCATCTACCAATACTTTAACAGAATTACCCGGTAAGAAACCGCTTGTTTGTTGTAGTTGAGCACGTACCAATACATTACGCGTTGTAGTATTCACTTGCGATTCTGTGGCGATGATGGTAGCGGCTACTGTATCGCCAGTATTAGCATTGTTGATGATGGTTACCGTTTTATTATTGGCCAAACTGTTTTGATACGCTTCGGGAATGGTAAAATCTACTTTAAGTGTACTTACTTGCTGAAAAGTGGCTAATACGGTAGTTGGTGTAACATAGGCTCCTTTGCTTACCAAACGTAAGCCAAGCTTTCCGGTAAAGGGAGCTCTAATAATGGTTTTATCTAATTGTGTTTGTAAGTAGGTTAAATCGGCCTGTAGGTTATTCACCTGATTCAATACTGCATCGTAATCGGCTTGATTCACCCCTTCTACCGCCAATAATTTTTTGAGTCTGGCTTCGTTTTGTGCTGCTAGTTGTAGTTGTACTTTAATTTTTTGAGCTTGGGCTTGCAGTTCAGCATCGTTAATGCGAGCCAATACCGTACCTGCACTTACAACGGCACCTTCGGGTAGGTTGAGGTACACCAAACGGCCGCTAACTTCTGGTTTTAGTTCAATGTTTTCGCCGGCTACAACGGTACCATTAGCTGTAATTACGTTATTGATAGTAGCTCTTTGAGCAATAATAACATCTACATTAACGGGCGGCGGCGGGCCACTTGGTTTGTCTGACTTTTTTTCTGCTTTATTACCACAGGCTGCGAGCATTAGCATTGCTGCTATTGGCGCTATAGATTTTACGAACATGAATCAATTGCTTATGAAGTAAAAGTAAGCACAATTAAATCCTCGCTTGCTTTTGTATGCTGGTGTTACGGTAGATGCAAAAAAATTAAGGGTGAGCCGCCAACGGCGGCTCACCCTTAACATATTGTTATAAATACCTTACGGTAAATGGTTGAAAATGCTCGCAGTAACCGCGTATTCATTTGCCGTAAGGCACTTCTATTCTATAATTTTTTCGATATTAATAAGTTGTCCGTTCTCGTTCATACCCTCTATTACTACTCGCAGGCGGCGACTTACATCGTTATTAAAAAAGGTAACCGTTGCTTTTTTGTTTTTACTATCGGTAAGAAGGTAAGGGTTCCAATAAAGCGTGGTGCGAACATCGGCACCCTGATAGGTTTCCTTTTCATTGCCATAATCGGGACTATAAAACTGCTTGCGAGCAGTATACCCTAGCAGTGCTTGTTTCATGAGCTTGCTGGGAGCATCGCTGCGGGTAGCGCCGCCCTTTTTAGTATACACGGCAATAGCACCACCAGCGCCACCGCCAACACTGCCATAAAATGGCGGACGAAATACTTTAACGTATGCAATATCGTTGATGCTCATGGTGTTAAGTGTTTGCGCATCTACCGGCATTTGGTCTAAGAAAAATTGTGTGGCACTGCCCCGCCACGAAGCCGAAGCATCGGTAGGCGAAAAGGCATTGTTGATTTGCAAGCCCGGTACCATGCCTTGCAGGTATTGCAATACGTTTTGCATGCCGCTTACACGAGTATCGTTACTTAAATCAAAGGTGTAAGCATCGCCGCCGCTGAACATGCCTGAGGCATACTGCTTATCGAGTTCAATTTTTGGATCTTTCTTTTTAGTGCTTACAATAACACCTTCGAGCGTAGTGCCTTGCAATAGCTTTTCTAAACGTTCTTTTTCTTGTGCTAAAAAGCGGGCTCTTGCTTGGCCGATAGTATCTAAAATACCATACAGTGGGTACAGTGCTATTGCTTTTTCTGGTGCTTGTAACAAGCCATTGTTAAATGCAACTGAGGCTTTGCGTGTTAATGCTTCGTTTTTATTGAATTGGTAGAATAGTTGCACCGTATCGAAGAATAGGAATTTTTTATCTTCAAAACGGCCCTGCCCATCGAGCGGAAGTAAGAACAGTTGCTTAGAACTGTCGCGACTCATCATAATCAGTGTAATATTTGCCGCAAGGCGATAATCGGTGGGCGTGCCACCACGAACAACACCTGAAAAACCAAGAAAGCTATCATCTTTTTTATCGGCAAAGGTGGGTGCTTGGTTATTGAGAATAGCCTCCCAGTTGTATCGGCGCCAACCGTGGGTTAGCATTACTAAATCGAGGTGTTCTTTGGAGATTTCGGTATTAGAAAGGTAATACACGGGGTTGTTAACCTTGCCTTTGAGCTCTTGACTTAACAAAAGTTCGCTTACGATATTGCGGCTACCATCGTAAGGAATATCGGCATCGGTTACGGCCATGCTAAAGCTGGTAATGGTAGTATCGTAGGTTTTAATTTCTAGAATGTTTTTGCCGCGGCGTTTTAAGCTTTGCACAGCTACATTCAGTTGTGCATCTACGCCATAGTTATCATTATTTACGTAAGTAATGCGTTCGGCAATGGGCTTCCAATTGTTATCGAAAAGTGTAAGTACAATAATACCTGTAGGCAAGTCGGCAGTTGGAATGCTACCGCTTGTAGTGGTGTTTTTAGTTAAATCTATTCGTGCCCGATAAATCATTTGGTAGTTAAAGGTTGCTACAAGGTGTACAATTTTTTGTGCATCGGGCAGGTTTTCGCTACGTGCTACAATGAAGTTCTTTTTATCGTAGGTATTGTTGACCCGAATGCTAATACCTTGCGGTAAAGCAGATGGCACACTGTACGTATAGCTTTGGTTTTTTTCGTCTTTATAAGTAGCCGTGTATTTCACCCCGCTTTGTGGTGTAAATAGTAAGTAGCCCATGCCATCGTGTATGGTACGAATGCTATCAATGATTTTTCCTTTATCGTCTTTTAAAACGCCAATAATAGTGGCAGGATGCCCTTGTTGATTGATGGCTCTAAAAGCAAGTTTGGCCGGTATATTTTCGATGAGATAACCACCTTCCGGTAAAAAATCGACTGCCACTTGTAATTTGGTAGCTGGAGTAGCGGCTTTTTTAACAGGCTGTACAATACTAATGTTACGTTCCCAAAGAAAGCTACTATCGAAGTTGAGCGACCATTTGGTATAAGCTTTTAGGTGTACTGTGTTTTGTTTGAAGCTGCTAGGTACCGTTAGGTTGCCGCTAGTAGTACCATCAAAAATGGGGCTGGTATGAAACTGCAAAACATTACCATCGTCGTCGCTCATTACAACGTATAAGGTTTTGCTTTGAGTGCTTGGAGTATTACCGGTAACCAAATACGCCTTGAACCAAATATTGTCGCCAGGATTATAAGTCGTTTTATCGAGGTGCAAATGCACCTTCTCCGGTTGATAATTATCGTAATAATTGAGTAAGTTCTCTTCTATTTTTTGTTGTGCCCAACTCATTTGAAAACCCAACACGGCAGCAAGCGTAGCTAGTAATAAATACTTCATGCGATCATTAATATTGGTTGCTAAAGTAATTTATTGCACTGTTTGAAAAGCCAAAGGCCGAGCCAACTTGCTTGTTTTGGTAAAATTTTTGCAACTATAAAAAAGGTTGGTACTAAATTGTGCTATTATGATAGTTGCACCAATACCAGCCAACGAAAGTGAACGGCTGAAAGAACTGTATAAATACGAATTGCTTGACAGTGCCAATGAGGCCGATTTTGATCAGTTGGCACAATTAGCTTCTCAAATTTGTCAGGTACCTATTAGCACCATCACACTCATTGATGCCGACCGTCAGTGGTTTAAGGCTAGCGTTGGCGTTGCTAATAGCGAGGGTGAGCGGAGTACTTCTTTTTGTGGCCATGCCATTATGCAACGAGATATGATGGAGGTGAACGACGCCACTAAAGACGAACGCTTTTTTGATAACCCCTTGGTACTTGGCGATCCCAATATTCGCTTTTATGCAGGTATGCCATTAATTACCGACCGAGGTTACAACGTAGGTACACTCTGTGTGATTGATAGGGTGCCACGGCAGTTAACACCAGAGCAAAATTTTGCACTAAGAGTACTCACCAACCAGTGTATGAAGCTGCTCGACTTGCGTTTGAAAAATAAAGAACTGCAACAATCGGCCGCCATTCAAAGCAAAATCATTTCTATTGTAGCACACGATGTTCGCAACCCAATGGCATCCTTGAAAAGTATTTTAGAGTTGCGAGAACAAAACATTATCAGCGAAGACGAAGCGAATGAAATGTTGGCTATGAGTAGCAAGCAACTTACCAGCACTATTAACATGGTGAATAATCTGGTAGATTGGGGTAAGCTATTATTGAAAGTAAAAACACCTATTCGACAGCCGGTATTGCTAAGAAAGTTGGTTGAAGATTGCGTTGCCGTAAATGAAGTTGCATTCGAACTAAAAAATAACGAATTCTCTAACCTTGTAGATGGCAATTTGGTGGTAGAAACCGACCCACAAGCATTACAATTTATTATCCGTAACCTATTAGTAAATGCTAATAAATACACCGAAAATGGTGCTATTAAAGTGTTAGCTACATCCAGTGATGGGTGGATACAAATAATGGTATCTGATACTGGTATTGGCATGGAGGCGGCTACCATTGAGGCCTTAAATTCTGGACATAAAACCTATAGCACGCCCGGCACTAAAGATGAATTGGGTAGTGGCCTAGGATTAAGTTTGGTGAAGGAATTTTTAGATAAAATAGACGGTATTATGGAAATAAGCAGTGCTGTTAATATTGGCACTAGCGTAAGCATTACCTTATTGGAACAACCTGCTGTATAGTGCTATTACAGTGTTAATTTTTACCGTAAGGCTATTGCTTTTTGGTTAAAACGCAACAGAATAAGTGCATATTTGTTAGCAACGATATTGCCACACTAAAACCCAAATTGTATGGAAGGATATGTAAAAAGCGAAATAGTTAACCATATTGGTACCATTACCTTTCACCACCCACAGAGCAACTCTATGCCTCGTAAGTTGTTGCAAGAACTTACCAACGAGGTGGTAGTACTTGGTGGTAATAACAATGTGCATGTAATTGTATTACGTAGCGAAGGATCGGTGTTTTGCAGTGGTGCATCGTTCGATGAGTTGGCTGCTATCAGTAACGAAACCGAAGGATTAGACTTTTTTAGCGGTTTTGCAACTGTAATTAATGCCATGCGCAAGTGCCCTAAATTTATTATAGCCCGT
>DMPB01000203.1:0-454 GCA_003456175.1 Chitinophagaceae bacterium
CTGATACCATCGGTGGCAGGTACAGCATTGCCAAAAGAACGAACGTAATCTACCCGCATGATTTTGAGTATGTTTTCTAAACCAATCATCCACTCACCATAGGCCAACTTGTTATTAAACGTAATACCATTAACGCCAGTAACTAAAAACCAATTCAACTTTTTGAACCCGGGAATTTTATTAGTAATCAACCCATTCAAATGATATTGAATATGTGTTTCGGTATAAAAACGTTGTGCGTTACTAAATTTATAATACCCTGGCAACTGAAAAGCACTGGTATAAGGCGTTACAGAAGCAAACTGGCGGTTACCTTGAAAGTGCTTTAAATCGGGTGTGAACACACTATTACTATTCAAAAATCCGCCTATTGCTAGGTTATATTCTAAGAGTCCACCGATTTTCATATTAATATCATCATCTATACCAATTCGCCATTTGGCATAATCAACAT
>DMPB01000203.1:731-4058 GCA_003456175.1 Chitinophagaceae bacterium
TTTAAACCTTGTGTATATGCTGCTGTAATGGTAGGAAACTTTGAGCCTGCGTTAATTTTTCTGCCGGGCAGTTCAACATACTTTGCTCCTGGCTGCCAAGAAAAACCCACTGTTACACTAGCTGCCTGATGACGTGGAATATTGTTAAGGCCAACATCTACAGGGTGATTGGGTGTGTAATTAATATCTTTTGATTTCGCCCAACTAAAGTTGGTAGTATTTTCTAGCGGAGTTCTGTCTTGAAAATCAAAACGCACCAAACCTGTCAATCCATTACCTAAGCCTTTTGTAAGTGCAACGCGGCCAAACCAAGCCTCATATACTTTCATCCAGTTATTGCCATACAACAACGTGGCAAATGTATTTTCACGAGGCGTAACAGGCTGGGCGTTATTGAACTGGAAAACCCTCCTGCCACCTGAGAACTCAAAGCTGTTGTAATATTTTGTACCGAAATTGTATCTGCCGGTAAGGTGTGCGTTGAAACGCTTATTGTTAACACCATATTGCAGGTGCGGACTTAAATACAAACTACGTCTTGTATTTTTCCCAAAGCTTTTATAATAATCGGGAGAGAAACGAATACTAATTCCTTCAACCGTATTGAATGTTACCATATCGATCAAAGGAGGTAGACTAATAGACACCTTCTTTTTTTCGATACGAAAATCGGGGCCTGTCATGAACACCTCATTCAAAGTAATCTTATTATTCTTTTTATCAATACTATCAAGGTAAGCCGGGCTTTGCCGTACTTGCTCTAAACTATCTTTCTTTTTGTAGTCGGCTATTTCGTCGGTTTGTAATGGAATAGGACGGATAGAATCCCAATAGGCTAATGTTTTTTTATTACTACTATCGTAGAATTTAATGATGGTATTGTTAAAGGTTTTTTTAGTGAACGCAGGGCTAATATTAAAGTTACTGTACACTTGTGCAAAACTGCCATAAGCATCGAAACCAAAAAATTTGATAGCAGGATATACTACTTGCTGCTTAATAACCCACTTATCTTTTAGCGGAACATAGATCTGTTCTATAGCAAGTGTATCAAGTAATTGTAGGGCATGTTTTTTAAGAAGTTGCAGTTGCACACTATAAATACGCCATTCTTTTTCTATTATATCAATATAACCCATAAACAAAGGTTCGTACTCACGTTTGGGTGTTACTTTAATTCTGCTAATTTCTTTGCCACCATCATAAAAAGTACCAGCGAATTTATATTTGTAGTAATTCAATGCTCCACTAGCAATAGGCGAAATAAATCCTCTCGGATTAAGATTATTACTTAGCTGTATATTGTTTTCATAAAAATTAATGATCTGGGGAGAAGCGAACCCATAGCCATCGCTATTGCCACTTACTTTAGTACTAATAACTTCAATCTTACTCTTATCGGGTTCTTGATAGGTATATTTTGCAACTGTTTCACTTAAGAAAATAACTTTTCGCTTACTTGTATCACCATCTTCAAAATCTACTTTTTCGCCCATAAATTTCTTAGGATAGTTACGCAAGCGAAGTTGCCCTTTGATGTAGACATCGACTTCAAAAGCCTTTATTTCTCGCAGGTGTTTTTCTCTACTTGCTATGGCTTTTCTAATAATTTCATACGCAGGATCTTCTCCTTTAGATGACACTACAACAGCGTTAAGGTCGTAAGATTGGGGCTGCATATTGAAGTTAACCTCTATACTTGCAACACCTTTTTTTACCTCTACTTTTTTCTCTTCCGATTTATAACCAACGTGTTGGCACACCAATGTGTAGTTGCCCGGTGCTAATTCTAATACATAATTACCTTGTATGTTACCACTAACACCAACAGAAGTTCCTTTTACCAGAATAGAACAAAAACCTAATGGCTGATTTTTTTCGTCGGTTATGGTACCTTTTATTAGGGTTTGGGCAAAAAGTGTAGTGCTTAAGCAGCAACAGATGATTAGGGTGTATAGTTTTCTCATAAAAAGTGTAGATGTAAGCAAAGTAAAAAGCCGAGCGTGATACTCGGCTTTCTATTTGCTAAATATATCTAAAATTGTTATGAACGGCTCTTACGAGCAAATGATCCGGCAAGTGCAGCTACACTACTTAACAAGCCACCTACCAAGGCAGTCACCAATACAAGCATTGTACCGCTACCTAGTTTTAGTAAGCCTGCTACCCGAGTGCTGAGAATGTGCTCATTCGCACTATCAATCATATAAGCCCAAACACCCCATAGTAAAAACATACCTAAAAAGCCGGCCAACCAGGCTTTCCATGGCTGCTGATGAATGGTAGCACCTACAATACCGCTTGTTACAACAAATGCCCACCAAGGCAGAAATAAGGGTGCCGCGTAACCCAATAATGCAGTTAATAGTATGGCTATAATAAATTTCATGTGTTATGCTTTTGAAATAGTGATTGTACCTTTTAAGTCTTTTAAATTGGATGCTTCTTGCTTGGTAAGTATTTTCAGTTTGTAATACTTGCCAGCTACCCAATCGTTCACGAAACTATCGTAGTATTTGCTACCGGGGTTACCGCTTTGCCCTGCTGGATAAATGCCGTAGGCTTCTGTTTCGTCGGTTAAATGCACAATCATACGCCAGCTTGGCCCATGATATCCTTTGTAAGCATTAATTGCATTCCATGTACCAGAAGCGTTTAAATTGAAACGCCCGAATGATGGGATTTTAAGAATGTGTCTTACACCATTTACTTTGAACTTACCCCAAGCCAACGCTTGCTTTTTGGCTGCTTCTAACAACACTGGTGCCGATTTTTTAAATGCTGCCATTACTTGTTCTTGTAAAGTTTCTACTTTACTGGTAGTAGTAATATCATCAATGAACATATAGTTGGTACTATCATTCATTAAATTTTGCAGCATGGTTGTTCTACTTACTTGCTGTATAGGCTTGTTGGTTTGTGCCAAATCATCACCATGTAGTACAATGTTTAAGCTATCCCACCAACTTGCAAATACGCTAGCCCCTTCTTCACTTGCGTCGCATCTTAAATTCCAATCTGAGAGTAATTGTACTAATCGTTTTTCATCTGCGCTCAAATCATTTACCGCAAGGTATTTTAGCAAAATAGGTCTTGCCCAACGTGCATGCAAGTCGTAATTATCCGTTTGCATCATTTGCATATCGAGAGCCGTAATGTTATGCATATTGGTAAGCATTTCGTTCACGATATAACCGCGTTCTAAAGCGTGAATACCACCCATGTAATATGGATAATTTTTATAATTATAAGGCAACTGATTAGCACTACTTACAAAACCCCGTTCTGGATTATGCATTACGGGCTGCATACTTGTGTCTATATAAT
>DMPB01000203.1:4309-5725 GCA_003456175.1 Chitinophagaceae bacterium
GCTGCATACTTGTGTCTATATAGCCTTGCCACGCGTATGTAGTATCGGTACCCGGCATCAGAAAATCGCCCTGGCGATACCATTTGGCAGGATACAAGCCTTGCTGACGGATAGCAATATCATTGGCTTTAGTAGCAAACACCATGTTTTGTACTGGTGTTTGATAAGTGCTAATAGCATCTAAATAATCGTTATAATTTTTAGCATGGTTTAATCGGTTGAACGTACGCAATTCGTTACTACTTGCATGTGCTTGCCAATGTACCGCCCATGCCTTACCCGTACCTAACATATCGGGGAATGCTGGCTCATACATTACAGGCCCCCAAACAGTATATGCCACGCTATCTACAACGGCTATGCTATCTTTTATTTGAATAGATTCTACTCTAAATTCGGTGTTCGCCCAAGCACCATTGTACCAGTACTGCGTTCTAGAAGCATCTTTAAATTGTACTTCATAATAATCTCTAACATCTCTCATGCCATTGGTGAAACCAAATGCACAGCTATCATTAAATCCGATAATAACATTAGGCGAACCTGGAAAACTTGCTCCGTAAGCATTGTACTGTGGCGTACTAATTTGTATTTCAAACCAAATGCTAGGTAAGTTTAAACTCAAATGCGGATCGCTACAAAGAATAGGTCTGCCACTTTGGGTTTTACTACCATGCACCGCCCAGTTGTTACTGCCATTATTTTTTTCAGGTTTTGGAAGGCTATCGCCAATAGCATTTGTTGGTGTTGCAGGTGCCTTATAAGTATAATAGGCAATGTCGGCATTAGCTGGAATAGTTGGAATATTTATTCCAGCAGCTTTCATAAAAGCTTCGCCGGGCACAATAGGCTGCAGCGAATCGTAACCATAAGGGTACAATTTTTCGAACTGCATTTTGGTGAAAGTATTGCGAGCATTGGTGAGTTCAAAATCATCTTCTCCACCTGCTAAATCAAAGCTCATATATTTTAAGAAATAAGCCGATTTTAAATTACTCCATGCTTCGGGCTTATAATCGAGCAGTTTATATTCGATAGGATAATCTTCAGGTTTCAAACTATTGATATACGCATTAACGCCTGCGGTGTAAGCATCCATCGCCATTTTGATATTTGGATCGGCCTCCATTGCTTTGAGTGAATTTTCTGCAGCATACCCCATACCCAACCTACGGAACATTTTATCGATTTCTACAAAATTGGTTCCTCCTGCTAAAGGCACACCCATAATTTCACTTAATCTGCCAGCTGCAGCATGTGTTTGAAACTCCATTTGCCATAAGCGAAACTTAGCATGTACATAGCCTTGTGCAAAATATGCATCGGCCTCGTGGTCGGCATAAATATGCGGCACCAAACGTTCATCTAAATACACCGAAACGTTGCCCTGAACAATGACATCTTTTAATTGGGCAT
>DMPB01000110.1 GCA_003456175.1 Chitinophagaceae bacterium
CCCTCCCGTTAGTGTAGATAGTACACAACAATAAAGTTTATTATAACATTTCAATGAAAAAGGGATTCATTTAAAAAGATGAATCCCTTTTTTTAGTAGTTTTTGTAAAAAGAAATTACTTTTAACATACCCAATAAACAAAGAGACTTTGAGAGAAGACATATTCATAAGACTATTTCTAGACTCGCCTTTTCCAAAAGCAATTGTTAATGAACAAGGAATAGTAACTGAAACAAATCAAAGTTTCAAAAATGTACTTCCATCATTTCAACTTCAATCTAATTTTTGGGAACAACTGCTACCTGCTATTGAAACGATAGACCATCCTATATCTGAGCTTTCTTGGGATCTTAAAGCACAAGATGTACAATTCACAGCATGCATTAACTGCCCTAACGATGGTACTCAAAAATTCTTACAATGCTTTACACGCAAGTATCCTAACCTTGGCTTTCTTGTACTACATATTAATGATATTACTACCACTGAAACGCTAAAGCAAGAAACTGATAATCACTTACAGCGTTTAAATTCTTTATTAGATACAGCCTCATTATACATTCTTAGAATAGATACAAATGGTATATTATTATATGCCAACGCATCTTTCATACAACGCTTCGATGCCAAACTACCGGTAGAACGCTTACACTTTGGCAACTTTATATTTGAGAAAGAAGACCATCAAGTAATAAGTGACATTTTAGATACTACTGTACAACATCGTACTCCGCTGATGTTGCGATTGAATAACCCATCTAGCGAACAACCGGTATACACAGAGTGGGAAGTAAAACATATTCAACAAGCCAACAATATTGAAATTCAACTGATCGGTAGAGATGTATCAGAAACTGCTTACGTAAAAGCAATGCTTGTTGATACACGCTTACAACTAAGTTCTATTCTCGACAACTTAAACCAAGGCTTATACGTTTGGACCGTAGATAAAAATTTTCAACTACGATTCTTCAATAAAAACTTATATAACGATACCCTTGCAGCATTTGGCACAACGCTAGAAGAAGGCACAGATATGACGAGTATAACCAATATGCCTGCAGCCCTTCAGCAGTTTTATACCGAAAGTTACCAAGAAGTAGCAACAACACTAACAACAGTAAGCAAGCAACTTAACTTTGGAGAATTTCTTTATGTAACACAATTCGCTCCTATTCTAGTACACCAACAACTAAAAGGTATTGCTGCTATTGCCATTAATATTACTGAGCAATATCAAAAGCAACTACATCTTGAAAAAACACAAGAAGCATTATTGGAAGCGCAAATGCTTGGCAAAGTAGGCAGTTGGGAATTTAACTTCGTAACAACTGAACTTATCTGGAGCAAAGGCATGTATGTTATTCATGAGTTAGATAACAACCAACTAATTACCCCCGAATTACGCCAAAGCTTTATTCACCCCGATGATATAGCGCTTTTTAACGAACAATTTAGCTATTACCTAAGCATTCGTAAAGATTTTGAATATGAACACCGAATTGTTACAGCATCACAAAATGTAAAATGGTTACAAAGCATCATTCGGTTTAAGTTCGAAAATGGCAAGCCACTTAAATGCTATGGTTTAATTAGAGATATTACAGAAGAAAAAACTAAAGAATTACACATATTAAGTTATGTTAAACGCCTTAGAGAATACAGCTTCTCCATTTCACATGAACTTCGCAGGCCACTTACCAATGCACTCGGTTTAATAGACGTTCACAATAATTACAGTGCCAGCGATACAGATAAACTTTGGGCACTCGAACAAATCAAAACATCATTGGCAGAGATAGATAGCATCACAAAAAAAATTACAGATCAGCTTTCACCTAACGAAAAGTAAATCCTATGACAATAAGCTTTCATGGTGCAGCACAAACGGTTACCGGATCTAAACATATTGTTACCACCGATAAAGGCATTTCATTTTTGTTAGACTGTGGTATGTTTCAAGGCATGGGAAAAGAAACACCCATATTGAACAGTCATTTACCGCAAGGTATCACAACAGTAGATTTTGTAATATTAAGTCATGCCCATATAGATCACTCTGGCCTACTGCCGCTTTTAGTGAAAGAGGGCTATCAAGGAAAGATATATTGTACACAAGCTACCATCGATTTAGTGAAACTGCTCCTTGAAGACAGTGCTAACATTCAAGAAAACGATATAAAATTTCAAAACAAACAACGTATACAGGCAGGCAAAGAACCGTTGCAGCCACTCTATACCAAACAAGATGCGTATAATGTTTTTAGTTTATTAGAAGCCGTACCTTACGGTAAATGGGTACGCATACATAAAGATGTTGAACTACTATTTACAGATGCCGGGCATATTATTGGTAGTGCTTGCGTACATGTACGTGTACAAGAAACTAAAGGCATTAAACAACTAACCTTTAGTGGCGATATTGGCCGCTATAGAGATACACTGCTCAAAAGCCCCGAAGTATTTCCACAAGCCGATGTTATCATTTGCGAAAGCACTTATGGTAACGAATTACACGAACCAGTTTTTAGCACAGCCGATGTATTGCTACAACATATTACCGAAACTTGTTTGGAGAAAAAAGGCAAGCTTGTAATACCTGCATTTAGTGTAGGGCGAACACAAGAAATTCTGTATCACCTCAATCAGCTTGAACTAGAAAACAGATTACCACAACTCGATTATTTTGTTGACAGTCCATTAAGTAATAAAGCAACATTAGTTGTCAAAAGTCATGCAGAGCTTTTTAACAAACGTGTACAGAAAATATTAGCTAGCGATAGTGATCCATTTGATTTTAAAGGACTTACTTACATTAGCAGTGCCGAGGAAAGCAAGCTACTCAACTACCGTAAAGAACCTTGTGTAATCATTAGTTCAAGCGGCATGGCCGAGGCTGGCAGGGTAAAGCATCATATTAGCAACACCATTGAAAACAGCAGAAATACCATTTTAATTACAGGCTACTGCGAACCCAATTCGCTAGGAGGCAGATTAATGCAACAACCAAAAGAAGTTACCATTTTCGGCTTACCACACGAAGTGCATGCATCTATTGCCATTTTGAAAAGTATGAGTGCTCATGGCGATTATGAAGATATTTGTCAGTGGTTGGCATGCCAAAATCCGGCATTAGTAAGTGATGTATTTTTAGTACATGGCGACTATAACGAGCAATATGCACTAAGCCGCAAACTAGAACGTAAAGGCTTCAAAACAGTACACATACCACGCTTACATGAAAGCTTTGAAGTTTAATGATAAGCGTAGTCATGCAGGTATGAAAAATGAGGTGTAAGCTGTCCGTTTTTTAAGATAGTAGCTCTATCTAACAAATCGCTACCACCATTAATAATATCGTTGAATACAAACTTGATCAACTGTTGGCCAAAGTATCTGCTAGCATCTCTTGGTAGTTCGTTGGGTAAGTTACCAACGGCCATAACATCTACGCCATTCTTATCGAATGCAGGCAACCTTTCGCCCGTTTGTAAATGCACCCCATAAATGGGATCTTCAATGGTTGCATCGCCTAAATTACAGGGTACACTGCCGTGTGCATCGTCGGTAATATCGGCAATAGTACGTAGCTTAAAAGCGGCATCTTGCATATGCGGTAACTCGAATAAACGTGGTACTTTACTATCCCAATACACACCATTCATTAGAATATCGGTATGTGGTAAATAGTTATAAAAGTTACATGTATATAACTGAGGTTGGGCATGAAATTCAGAACGGTTATAACCACCATCGCTTTTACGTAAGTATAAATCTTTTCCCTTCAAGTGTACATACACCGGATAGGTGAAGTTACGATCTAGATACTCTTCTGGTTCAACCTCTTGAACGTCCATTAAATTCATTACTTCAACAATACCATGTGCTACCCTCCCGCTACCGGTAACGGCAATTTTAATAGGCGGAAGCTTGAGTCCGAAATAGCTATTAATCAACGCTCTGTAATCGCGGCATTGATACACGCGACCTAAGTCGAACAAGTTATGCCTTTTACCGTAAGCATAAATACCGTTATGTGCCCCAACTACACCTGCAAAAAAACCAAAACCCAATACACGCTGACCATCTTCATGCTCTAAGCACTCATAATCAATAAGCGTAATATTGTTGGCAACCATTGCCTGCATGAGTTTTTTATTATAAGGTTGTTGCTTTTTGGTATGCGAAAAAAACAAGTACGTTTTATTAGGGATAAGTTGGCTCACTGGCACTTCTTTAATGCCCAACAGCACATCGCAATGCGATACATCGTGGCTCAATACAGCACCTGCTCTTTGATATTCTACATCAGAAAAACAACGCCCTTCCGATGGCTCAACAGTGATAGAGCATTGAATATGATGCAACAACCAACGGCACTGAGCTGGTGTTAACGCCACACGATTGTCGGCGGGTGTTTTTCCTTCTTTGATAATTCCTATCGCAAGCATTCAATTACATTTGGCCGCGGCAAGATAAGCAGGTTCCAGCAAAAACTAACGACCGATAGCTTATTTTGTTCCACATTTTAGCAATAGCCGAAACAAATAATAGCACAAAACAGCACCTGCATGCAAGCGCCCAACTATTTTGAACTGTTCGATATCCCCATGAGCTTCACACCCGACCCGTCGGTTATTAAGCAACGCTACCTTGCCCTTACACGCAAGTATCATCCCGATTTTTTCACCAACGATAGCGCCGAAGCACAATCGGAGGCATTAGAACAATCGGCACTCATTAACAAAGCTTACAAAACGCTCCGCAACGAAGAAGCAACACTCGCCTATGTACTTGAGTTGAAAGGCAACCTTACGGTAAATGAAAAATACACACTCAATAATGCTTTTTTAATGGAGGTAATGGAATGGAACGAAGCCTTAACCGATGCCTTGATGGAAGATGATGAAGAGGCTAAACAGAAAGCAGTAACAGCTATTGAACAGCTACAACAAAACAACTATGAAACAGTGGCTCACCTACTTACAAAAGCTCATTTGGATGATATTTCCGAAGAAGCGTTGTTGCAAGTGAAGGAATACTACTACCGAAAAAAATATTTGGACAGAATTTTGGCTGCAAACAAATAGCCCCCTAATATTGCAACCCAATCTCACTAGCCCTGGTGGCGGAATTGGTAGACGCAGCAGACTCAAAATCTGCCGTTCGCAAGAACGTGCTGGTTCGATTCCAGTCTAGGGCACTTTACTAGTTTTTAGGTAATCTTCATTAAGATTACCTTTTTTATTTTCTTCTGTAATGTTTTGTAGTATTGAGATTGAGCAAAATAAGCTATTTACTTTTTCGGTTCGAACTACCCCTATTTCTTTGTTGTAATTTATACCCTCAGGAAATACTAAATACTGTTCACAAAATAATCCTGATTTAATCACCTTCAACTTACTCATCTACATAGCATACTCCTAAATCCAAGGCATTACAAAGTTATAGTACATCGGTAATAGCTTTTATCTCAGAACAGATAGAATACTAATAATCCACTTCTACGAATGCTGTTTCAATTGCCTACAGTACAATGCCTGCTGTTACTTGCACACCTAATTTCTCCATAATATGCCAACAATATCCTTCTATCGTTCTCAGACTTTGATACAGCATAGCACCTATCTCGTTACTTTTATAATCGGCATATATCAAGCGAACTGTTACAATTTCGCATAAGTTTAATACTAGAAAAGCCATTACCACACTTTATACATTAACCCTTTGCTTTGCTGTAACAATTGCATCAACTGTTCTCCATCTTCCGCAGCAGCTAATAATATTGCCAACCCAAGCCTTTTGTCTCTCGTAAGATGGTAGAGGTATCAAGAACCTTACCCTTACCTTTGCCCTCATCGCTATACGTTATTTCAAACTGCGCTGCGTGTTTGATAGTATTAGTAAGTATTTCTTTCATCATACGATACAAGTGTATGCTTGCTTGTTCTGATAGCTGCAATGCTGGTTGCCTTACGGTAAATGTTACTTCAATTTCATTATTTACCCGTAAGGGTTGTGAAAGTTCATATAAAGGTGTAAATGGACTGTGAAATAATTTTAATTAAACCTGAATAGCCATTGCACAAAACCACTAAAAGTTCTATACAATTCATACAAAATCGTAATTGATAATATCAACAGCTAGACTTCAATGTTAAAATATTAAATATATTCTGAAAATAAACAAACCGTAAAAAGTATACAACAATCAATAATTTGTATAAAAGGTAGGAGATTCTAAAATTCAATTTTGCATTGTAAAAATTGAAAAATGAATAAGAAGGTAATTTTAGTAACAGGTGCGAGTTCTGGAATGGGTAAGGAGACTGCAAAAAAGCTAATTATGCAGGGCCATACCGTTTATACCGTTGCACGCAGGATTGAACAAATGCAAGATCTTGATGCACTAGGTGGTTATCCCATAGAAATGGACGTAACTAATGAAAATGACGTTCAAAACGTGGTAGATACCATTATTCAAAAAGAAGGGAAAATAGATGTATTATGGAATAATGCTGGATATGGATTGTATGGTGCTGTAGAGGATATTCCTATTGTGGAAGCTAAAAGACAATTTGAAGTAAACCTTTTTGGACTAGCTGCTATTACACAAAAAGTCTTGCCCAATATGCGTAAAGCCAATAGTGGTACTATTATCAACACATCATCAATGGGTGGAAAAATGTACACTCCAATGGGAGCTTGGTATCATGCGAGCAAGCATGCTGTTGAGGGCTTTAGCGATTGCTTAAGATTAGAACTAAAACAGTTCAATGTTAATGTAGTAATACTTGAGCCTGGCATAATTGTTACTGAGTTTGGCAATATAATGCTTGAAAACATAAGTAAATATTCTTCAAAGGGAGCCTATGCGCTACTTACAAATAAGTTAGTCGTTGCCACAAAAAAATTGTATGAAAGTGGACGAGGTTCAAAAGTCACGCTTATTGCAAATACTATAAGCGATATAGTTAAAACTGAAAGTCCAAAAACAAGATACAGAGTTGGGTTGTGGGCAAAACCAATGGTTTGGTTAAGAATTTACTTAGGTGACAAATTGTTTGATAAAATTGTTATGAGTCAAGTGTAAGTATATGAGTACAATAGCAAAAACCATATTCGTTTATAGCTTATATCTCTTTTCCTTTGGACTAGGAATGATGTTAATACCCAATACCCTCCTTTCATTATTTGGATTTAAGCCTACTACAGAGATCTGGATAAGAGTCTTGGGACTATTTACATTTACTACAGGTATTTATTATTTTCAATCTGCCAAAAACGAGCAGCTAGCTTTTTTTAAAGCTACAATCATTGGACGAATATTCTTCTTTCTAATGACATTTGTATTGGTTATTTCATTCCATCAAAGCATGATGTTATCTATTATAGGATCTTTAGATTTACTGGGTGCTTTATGGTCGCTTAGTTGTTTGTATAAAAATAATATACTACAAATCCTTTCACAGTTAATAAAATATGGAACCGATAATTCACTTAAAAAATATCTCCCAAATCAATCAATTTGTAAAATCAAAGACAAATCATCCACTGGTTTCTGTAGTTGATTTCAGTAAGACAGATGAGTATATAGAAGATGGCACACGCATTAGTGCAGACTTTTATACCATCATGTTTAAAAACTATTGTGCCAATAAACTTAGATATGGCAGAAAAAATTACGATTTTCAGGATGGCAGTTTAATTTGTATTGCTCCCAAACAAGTAATTACGATGGATGGCGAAATTGAAAATAGAGAAGACATGTTGGGTTGGGGCTTATTTTTTCATCCAGATATTCTGCGTGGCACAACATTAAGCAGTAAGATGCATGAATACACTTTCTTTAATTATGATACTGCCGAGGCATTACATTTATCTGATAAAGAAAAACAAATTTTATTTGACTGTGTACAGAAAATAGAATTTGAATTACAAGAAAATATTGACAATCATAGTCAAAACTTAATCGTAACCAATATTGAGCTCTTACTAAATTATTGCGCTCGGTATTATGGCCGGCAATTTATCACTAGAAAAAATGCAAATACAAATACAGTTGCTCAAATTGAAAAGCTGCTCACCACCTATTTCAAAACAGATCAATTGAAAGAAAATGGCTTGCCAACAGTAAAATACTTGGCAGATAATGTTCACCTATCTGCTAGCTACTTAAGTGATTTGCTAAAAAAAGAAACAGGTATGAATGCGCAAGATCACATACATTATTACCTCATTGAAGAGGCCAAAAACATTTTATTGGGAACCCAAAACTCAATCAGCGAAATTGCTTATTCATTAGGCTTTGAATATCCACAATATTTCAGCAAGCTTTTTAAACAAAAGACGGGTCACACGCCTGTAGCATATAGAAAATTAAATTAATTTATTTATAAATACATTAATTTATATACTCATTAAAAGAAAACAGTTGTTTTGAGTTACACCTCGTTCAGTGAAAAGTAAGTCTGTAATACATAAGTATAAGTCAATCTAAAGTGGCTTGATAAATGCTAAAGTAAGAAGAGTACAAAAAATTGCTGAAATCCGAAAAGGGTAGATATACCCTCTATTGTATTTTTTATGCTAATACTTATTAGGTATAGTACATGAATTAAAAAAAGGCAGCCAAGAATGGCCGCCCGTTTGAGGAAAAAGCTTTATGCTTCTGCTATAGTTTGCTTAATATAGCCTAGTTGTTAAAAAGGTAACGTACACCTACCTGCCCTTGCCAACGGCTTGCTGCACCAGTATTATCACGATAAGAGTTTACCAACGGAATTTGATTGGTTGGATCTAAGTATGGGAAACTAAATACAGGGCGTCCTGCATTTGCACCAGTAGTTTCAACACGTAAAAAATTAAGAGGCGATGTTCTGTTAAATACTTGCTGTACACCCCATCGACGATTTACTAGATTACCGAAGTTGATAATATCAAAAGTTAATCGAATCGTATTTCGCTGCTTACCTATCTTAACCGAAAAATCTTGTGTTATATTCAAATCTAAGCGTTTAAAAAATGGAGCAATAGCTGCATTACGTTCTGCATACTCACCCCTATTTCTACTTAAATACCAATCTTGATTGATATAGGCATCTAATTGCGCCCAAATTTGTGCAGGGGTACGTGGGTCGCTAGCGTTCACACGTTCTAACACAATTTCGCTACTGTTTCTTGGTATATACATTAAATCATTGGTAAGCAATCCATCGCTATTAACATCTCCGTTGTATACATAGCTACCTGTATTACCACTAGATGCTTCAAAAATAAGACCTATAGAAGTTGCAAAATGCTTAGCATAGCTAACCTGATAAGAAGCTTGTGCAATAACTCTGTGCGGCTGATAGAAATTCGCAAATCCTAGTTGATCAGTATTAGGATCATTTGTTACAGGCCTGTCTCGCCACATACTCTGTGCTATACTTCCACCATCATTGATTGATTTAGCCTCTGAAAATGTATATGCAATACTACCAAAAAAGTTATTTGTATTTTTTTGTACCTGTGCAGTGAGTACATAAGCATATCCCTTGTTGCTATTCTTCATCAAAATAGCATCGCTGATATTAGGACTCACAGCCGTATTTCCTCCTTGGTTCGCAGGAATACTTGCGTAAATCTGAGGACTTGTATAGCGGACTCTACTATCTGGCCCTGCAAGTACAGCACCTGTAGAAGGAAGATTTACATTCTGGAAATACACTGCATTAATATCTTTATTAAATGTGTACTCCAAAGTACCTACTAAACCCCAAGGTAATTTTTGATCAAGCGCAACATCTGCTCTAAACACCTGTGGATACTTAAAGCTACCATCTGTAAATACTAAATTGTATGCCGTATTAGCACTTGCATTTACCGGACGGTAAGCATCTACATTCTGATTAAAAACAAAGCGAGGATCATTAGCTGCTACACCACCTACACCGGGTTGTAATACGAAAGATCCAAACTGTACACCGTTATTAGATGCCTGATTACTAATCCAAACAAACGGCGGTGGACCAGCAAACAAACCTACACCTCCTCGCAACTGTGTAGTTTTATCTCCCTTAACATCCCAATTAAC
>DMPB01000017.1:0-1537 GCA_003456175.1 Chitinophagaceae bacterium
CCTTACGGTAAATGATGAAGCATAAATTTACCCTTCTATCGTAATAGCCTCATGCAACGAAAAACCTTTTTACTACAATCGGCAGCAGCACTTGGCGGTGCTTTATTATACTCCAATCAAGCTTTTACCGCAAGGAAAAAGCCAAAGAAAATCATACAACCACCTTTTTTAAAAACGGGTGATACTATTGGCATTGTAGCACCCTCTGGCTATGTTACTGAAGCTACGGTTAAGGCTGCTATAGAACGCATTCAAGCATGGGGTTTTAACGTTGCGCTAGGTAACACCATTGGCCAACGTTGGGGCACTTTTGCCGACACCGACGAAGCCCGTGCAGCCGATGTGCAAACCATGATTAACAATAGAAACATTAAAGCTATTCTTTGTGCTCGTGGTGGCTACGGATGGACAAGAATCATGCACCGCATTAATTGGAAATTGCTACAACAACAACCCAAGTGGATGATTGGCTTTAGCGATGCAACAGTAGCTCATAGTTACATCAACACGCATCTACACATAGCGAGTATTCACAGTAAAATGTGCAATAGCTTCCCCGACGATTGGGCAACCGCAACACCCGAACAACAAGCTACTATTAACAGCATTGAACAAGCTATTACCGGCAAGCCACTTCGCTATAACCTGCCAACAGATACCAACAATCAATTAGGTACTGTAACAGCTCCAATTATCGGTGGCAACTTGCGTTGTATCGAAAACCTTGCAGGAACACCCTATGCACTTCAAACAGCAGGAAAAATACTTGTTCTTGAAGATGTTGAAGAACCGCGTTACAATATAGACCGTATGTTTTGGAACCTCTATCATAGCGGTGTACTAGCTTCATTAAAAGGACTTATTATTGGCGGATTCAGAGAAAAAGCAGCCACCGACCCTAACGATGAGTTTGGTTTAACACTTCCCCAAATTGTACTCGAAAAAGTACAAGCATATAACTACCCTGTTGCATTTCAAATGCCAATTGGGCATCAACGAAATAACTTTGCCATCAAACTAGGTGTTACACATCAATTAAACGTGAATGCCGAATATTGCAGTTTAGAAGCACTTGCGTAAATGACAACAACCATAACTCCACCTTATTTACAACCCGGCGATACAATTGCCATTACTTGCCCCGCAGGTTTCTTACCACATCACAAGGTAGAAGCTTGTGTAGCAACTTTGCAACTTTGGGGCTTTCGTGTAATCGTTGGCAATACAGTTGGCAATCAACATCATTATTTCGCAGGCACTATCGAAGAAAGAAAAACAGAAATTCAAAACTTCTTAAACGATACTACCATTCAAGCCATTTTATGTGGTAGAGGTGGCTACGGTGTTAGTCAGATAATTGATACGCTAAATTTTGAGGTATTCAAGCAGCATCCCAAATGGTTATTAGGATTTAGCGATATTACCCTACTGCTCAACCATGTACTAGCTAATTATCAAGTAGCAAGTATGCACTGTTCAATGGCGGCAGCATTTACAAAGGAGCAACCTCAACCATTGCATATTCAAGCAATACACA
>DMPB01000017.1:1777-2379 GCA_003456175.1 Chitinophagaceae bacterium
ACACACATTACTTACGGGAGGCAAGCAGGCTATTACGCAAGCTTTCAATCAACATAATGTACAAGGCATAGGAGCCGGAACGCTTATTGGTGGCAACCTCACTTTAATGGCACATATAATGGGTACAAATAGTTTACCGCAAGGTAACAACTACCTACTTTTCCTAGAAGATGTAGGCGAGTATTTGTACAATATCGATCGTATGTTGCACCAATTAAAGCGAGCTGGTTTGTGGCAGCAAGTGAAAGGCATTATCGTCGGCGGATTTACCGATATGAAAGATACTACGATACCTTACGGTAAAAGTATAAACGCTATTGTTAGCGAGCACCTGCATGCGTTGAACATACCAGTGGCATTCGATATGCCTATCAGCCACGGCGAGCCTAACTATCCTGTAAAAGTAGGCGGATACTACCAACTACACGTACACGAAGCTGGCGCTATACTACAAGAAATGTAACAACGCTACAACAAAGCACACTTCCGTTAATATTGATACAAAGCAGGGCAATTACTGATAAATTCCATTGGTTACTCAACAGTTTTCGCCCACCTTTGCCGCACAAAATTATTGCCATGGAATACCGTATAGAAAAAGA
>DMPB01000017.1:2599-3057 GCA_003456175.1 Chitinophagaceae bacterium
ATGGAATACCGTATAGAAAAAGATACGATGGGTAAGGTACAAGTACCTGCTCACGTGTATTGGGGTGCTCAAACGCAACGCAGTATCGAAAATTTCAAAATTGCGCAAGACATCAACAAAATGCCGAAAGAAATCATTCAGGCATTTGCATACTTAAAGCATGCTGCGGCACTTGCCAATAACGAATTGGGCGTTTTACCCACTGAAAAGAAAGATGCTATTGCTACTGTATGCCAAGAAATTTTAGAAGGTAAGTTGGCCGATCAGTTTCCGTTGGTAGTATGGCAAACCGGTAGCGGCACACAAAGTAACATGAACGTGAACGAGGTAATTGCCTACCGTGCACACGTAATTAACGGTGGTTCATTACTCGATGAACAAAAATTCTTGCATCCGAACGACGATGTGAATAAAAGCCAAAGCTCTAACGATACGTTTCCAACAGCCATGCATATTGC
>DMPB01000017.1:3276-3607 GCA_003456175.1 Chitinophagaceae bacterium
TTTCCAACAGCCATGCATATTGCAGCATACAAAATGTTGGTAGAGGTAACCATACCAGGCATTGAAAAACTACGTGATACCCTTGCGGCAAAAAGCAAAGCATTCATGAATGTAGTTAAAATTGGGCGCACCCATTTTATGGATGCAACTCCACTTACCTTGGGTCAAGAATTTAGTGGTTATGTAAGCCAATTAAATCATGGTTTAAAAGCCATCAAAAATAGCCTTGCACACCTCAGCGAATTAGCTTTGGGCGGTACTGCTGTGGGCACTGGCATTAATACCCCGAAAGGTTACGATGTTGTAGTTGCCAAACATATTGCTGCGCTTA
>DMPB01000017.1:3851-26994 GCA_003456175.1 Chitinophagaceae bacterium
GCTGCGCTTACAGGCCTGCCTTTTGAAACAGCAGAAAACAAATTCGAAGCGTTGGCAGCTCACGATGCCATCGTAGAAGCGCATGGTGCGTTGAAAACAGTAGCCGTAAGCCTTATGAAAATTGCTAACGATATCCGCATGTTATCGTCGGGGCCACGCTCAGGTATTGGCGAAATTTTCATACCCGATAACGAGCCAGGAAGCTCTATTATGCCGGGCAAGGTTAACCCAACCCAATGTGAGGCACTTACTATGATTGCAGCACAGGTATTAGGTAACGACGTTGCTATTAATATTGGTGGTGCTAATGGCCACTTCGAACTAAACGTGTTCAAGCCGGTAATGATTTATAACTTCTTGCACAGTGCCCGCTTAATTGGCGATGGCTGTGTAAGCTTTAACGATAAATGTGCAGAAGGTATTGAACCGCTGCACGATAACATCAAAAAACACGTTGATAATAGTTTAATGTTGGTAACTGCTTTAAACACCAAAATAGGCTACTACAAAGCAGCCGAAATTGCACAAACAGCCCACAAAAACGGCAGTACTTTAAAAGAAACTGCTGTTGCACTTGGTTATCTTACCGCTGAAGAATTTGACCAATGGGTAATTCCGGGTAATATGGTTGGCGACATTAAGTAAGCTACACTTACGTGTAAATGATTGCAATATAAAAGCCCCGTTATCAAGCGGGGCTTTTGCTTGCCTACTATTATCTATCTATACAATAATTACGCTACGTGAGTAATTATCCCAACATCTACCCTTTTATCCCATCATTTCGCCACTCATCACACATACATTGCCAATAGTATGGATGTACTTACCAATCATCCCGATTGCACTAGGTGCATGAATAGCCGTAGGTATATCTTTGACACTTCAAACTAATCAGCGCTGCGGCGCACTATTATGACTGCTTATATTGCTTCGTTATTATTCAATTTTCGCCAAAGAGTGAAACCACCAGAAGCATAATTTATTCATCTCATTTTATTATTTCTTGTTGTTGTTGGCTGCATGTTGGCTTACATGTATAGCCGGTAATACTTGCTTTGCTGCTTATCCAATAGCACAAGACTTAATATTCTATTTACCGTAAGGTATTATAATTTCATATCATAAATTTTATAACATGACATCGTTCTTATGGAGCTATGGATGGCTCTTTGTATTAATGCTAGCATTGATTTTGTACAAACAAGTTTTGCGGATTTTCTTTGGTATGGTGATTGTACCCGAAGATAAAATTGGCTTAGTTACGAAAAAATTTGTGCTCTTTGGTGAACCTAAAGCCCTACCCGATGGGCGTATTATTGCTACTAAAGGTGAAGCGGGCTTTCAAGCTACAACACTAGCCCCTGGCTTGTATTGGTGGATGTGGCCTTGGCAATATGGTATTGACATGCATTCGTTCACGGTAATTCCGGAGGGTAAAATTGGCTTAGTACTTTCAAACGATGGTGCTGAACTTCCAACAGGTAATATTTTAGCTCGAAAAGTAGAGTGTGATAACTTTCAAGACACAACTGCATTTCTTAGTAATGGTGGACAAAAAGGTAGACAAACACATGTGTTAACACCAGGTACCTACCGTATTAACACCTTTGCTTTTACTGTTACCATTGCAGAAATGACCATCATCAATGAAAATAAGGTGGGTGTTGTTACGACTTTAGATGGTGAACCATTACCTAGTAATCAAATTGCTGGTAGGCATATTGAAGGGCATAACAACTTCCAAGACGTTGATAGCTTCTTGGTACACGGGGGTAATAGAGGCTTACAACCACAAGTAATTTTAGCAGGTAGCTACTATATTAATCCATGGGCTATTCAAATTGAGGAAATTTGGATGACAGAAGTACCTATTGGTAATGTTGGTGTGGTAATCAGCTATATCGGAGAGGAAGGAACCGACTTAACAGGCGATGGGTTTAAGCATGGCAATATTGTAAGTAAAGGCTTTAAAGGTGTGTGGATGGAACCTTTAGGTCCGGGTAAATATCCCGTTAATAAATATACCATGAAGGTTGAATTGGTACCTACCACAAACTTAGTACTCAATTGGGCCAATGCTCGCAGTGAAGCACATGCCCTTGATAAGAACCTAAGTACTATTACAGTGCGTAGTAAAGATGGTTTCCCTTTTAACCTAGATGTAGCACAGATTATACACGTACCAGCCAATGAAGCTCCTAAGGTAATTGCACGTTTTGGTAGCATGACCAATTTAGTAAGTCAGGTACTAGAACCAACTATTGGTAACTACTTCCGTAACTCTGCTCAAGACAGTGATGTGATTTCGTTCTTAACAACACGTAAAGAACGCCAACAAGCCGCTAAAAATCATATCAAAGAAGTATTAGATGAGTATAATGTTTATGCAGTAGACACTTTAATTGGTGATATTGTTCCGCCCGAAGCACTCATGAAAACCTTAACGGATCGCAAAATTGCTGAGGAAGAACAAAAAACCTATCAAACCCAACGTATGGCACAAGAGCAGCGCCAAGGAGTTGAAAAAGAAACGGCTATTGCTGATATGCAGAAAGAAATTGTAAAAGCGCAACAAAGTGTAGAAATTGCACAGCGTACCGCCGATGCAGCCGTTAAAAAAGCTGAGGGTGATGCTACTAGTTTAAAACTGCAAGTAAATGCCGAAGCTGAGGCCACAAAAATGCGAGCTATCGCTGAAGCAGAAGCTACTAAAGCTAGAGCCGGAGCACAAGCAGAAGCTACCAAACTAAATGCTTCTGCCGATGCTGAACGTATTTCAAAAACGGGCCTAGCAGAAGCCGAAAAAATCATGGCAATTGGTAAGAGTACCGCCGAAGCCTACGAATTACAAGTAAAAGC
This sequence comes from Chitinophagaceae bacterium, assembly GCA_003456175.1. Classification (GTDB taxonomy): domain Bacteria; phylum Bacteroidota; class Bacteroidia; order Chitinophagales; family Chitinophagaceae; genus UBA10646. The sequence continues at coordinate 6,714 of DMPB01000017.1, forward strand.
TATGGGTAACGATAACTTCACTCGATTCAAAATAACGGAAGCCATTGGTAAAGAAAACATAAAAATAATTCCAGATGTTTTAATTAGTGGCGGCAATGGCACCGATGGAAGCATTAGTGGCTTGCTCGGTTTGAAATTAATGGATATGCTTCAAGATAAAAATACACTTGAAACACAATCTACTAATAGCTAAAATATGGGGCGGCTTAGCCGCCCCACAAGCAAAAACCATCCAGAAAGTATTTAATTTGATACATCAACATAAACACATGTCACGTATTACAACTACTACCCTAGCTGCAATATTGCTAGTACTATTTAGCTGCAACGATAAAAATGAAGATATTACGGAAGATGTTAACCGTAAAGGAGCTGTTGAAAGCAGCATGAGTGTTGAACATATTGATAGCCTGCACGACCTACTCATTACCAAACATACCGTTTGGCACAATGGAGCCGTTGCAAGGGTATTTGAACATAGAGATACCTTACCGGCTCTCGGCGATACACTCACTGAAGCTGAAAACAACGAAGGCGATACCAAACAAATTCTAGTGAAAAAAGATTATGAAATTTTCATTACCATTAAGTAACTACGCAACAACACATGAAAAAATCTAAACATATAGAACTAGTATTAATTACCGCAGCACTGGCAAGCTGTAACCAACCCAAATACAAAAACAACGAGTGGGAAAGCGGTAACAAAACCTATGTTCGTGCCGATAGCACAGCACCATATACGCGTACACATTACCACGGTGGTGGTGTAGGCCGCTGGTTCTATGCCTTCAGACCTTATGGCGAGTATAACAGTTTTCAAAATGGCTACAGTAAAGCTGGTTATTATTCTAACGCTATCAGCGAAAAAAGCAACATTGGTTATAACAACAATAAATTCGGCATTGTACGTGGCGGCTTTGGTCGTAGCTCTTACAGTGCTAGTAGCTAAGCATTTACCGTAAGGTGATAACTGCCTTACGGCAAATGCTAACGCTATCAATATTATTTTAATATTATTACATGCAACGACATATTATTACGCCGCGACATCAATGGCAACATGCGGTGGAAAAATTAGGCTTTGGCTTTCACACACATCCCATAGCCTATTGGGATGAATCAACAGCCTACAGCTTTTCTATGAACGAAATAGTGGCATTAGAAAAAGCCACATCAACACTTTGGGATATGTGCCTTAGTGCAGTACAACACATTATTGATGAAGAACGCTACACGCAGCTAAGCGTACCAACAACAGCAATACACCTCATAGAAAAAAGTTGGCAAGAAGATCATCCGTCTATTTACGGACGCTTCGATTTGTGCTATAAAAACAATGAAATCAAACTTTTAGAATTCAATGCCGATACACCTACAAGCTTATTTGAAGCTGGTATTGTGCAATGGTTTTGGCTAAAAGATATTGATGCCAATAAAGATCAATTCAATAGCATACACGAAAAACTGATTGATTATTGGAAGTATCTTAAAAACTATCTGCATAACGATACACTTTATTTTACCTGCTTAAAAGAAACGCTTGAAGACCTTACAAATACAGAGTATCTACGCGATTGTGCTATACAAGCGGGGCTTCGTACCGAGCTTATTTTTATAGATGATATCGGATGGGATGCAGCACAAAGCCGATTTGTAGATGAAGCAGGCAATACCATTAAAAATATTTTTAAACTATATCCATGGGAATGGCTACTAACTGATGAATTTGGCCGCAATATTACCCTCGATGCACAAAGAACTTTTTGGATAGAACCTGCATGGAAAATGCTATTAAGTAACAAAGGTATTTTACCCATTTTATGGGAGCTGTATCCTAACCATCCGTTGTTGTTACCAGCTTACTTCAATCCAGAGCCATTGCAACAATATGTGAAAAAGCCTATGCTATCGCGTGAGGGAGCGAATGTTCAGCTGTTCGATGGCAACCATACCATTGCAGCCACAGAAGGCATGTATGGTAAGGAAGGTTTTATTTATCAAGACTTATGTACCCTACCCGATTTTAATGGTAACTATCCGGTTATTGGCAGTTGGGTTATTGGGCAAGAACCCGCAGGCATTGGCATTAGAGAAGCTAACCAACTTATTACCAACAACGAAAGCCGCTTTGTTCCGCATTATATTGTAGACTAGTACCTTACGGTAAATGGATACGCATTTACCGTAAGGTTTCACACCATAAACAGATGGCCGCCCTTCGGGCGGCCATCTGTTTATAAGTTAAATACAAATTACTACTATACAATCAACATAGCATCGCCATAAGTAAAGAAGCGATACTTGTCTTTAATAGCTTTATCGTATGCTTCTACGGTTAAATCGTAACCTGCAAAAGCACAAGTCATAATGTACAAACTTGTTTTGGGCAGATGAAAATTGGTAACCATGCTATCGGCTACGCTAAAATCGTACGGTGGGTGAATAAAGTTATTCGTCCAACCTTCGCTCGGCTTCAATAAATGGCTAGCAGTGAAACTAGTTTCTAAGCATCGCATGGTGGTAGTACCAATACTACAAATACGCTTACCTAAATCTTTAGCACGGTTCACAATACGGCAAGCTTCTTCAGTTATCTGGTAGTACTCAGCATCCATTTTATGCTTGCTTAAGTCTTCTACTTCAATAGGCCTAAAAGTACCTAAGCCAGTGTGCAAGGTTACTTCGGCAAAGCGAATACCTTTAATTTCACAACGCTTAATCAACTCTTTGCTAAAGTGCATACCGGCAGTAGGCGCAGCAACGGCACCTTCGTGCTTGGCATATACCGTTTGATAACGCTCACGATCTTCATCATCGGGCTTACGCTTAATGTATTTAGGCAATGGAGTTTCACCTAAAAATTCAAGCATTTTTTTGAAACTCTCATCGTCATCGTCCCATAAAAATTTAATGGTACGGCCACGACTAGTAGTGTTATCAATTACTTCTGCTACAAGCTCATCGTTATCGCCGAAATACAATTTGTTACCAACACGAATTTTTCTTGCGGGATCAACAATTACATCCCATAAGCGATTAGGCTTATTTAATTCGCGGAGCAAAAACACTTCAATTTTGGCACCTGTTTTTTCTTTTCGACCATACATACGTGCGGGGAACACTTTAGTGTTGTTCACTACAAACGTGTCTTTGTCATCAAAATAATCGAGAATGTCTTTGAAGGTTTTGTCTTCAATTTTGCCCGTTTTGCGATGAACCACCATCAAACGGCTGTCTTCGCGTCGCTTCGTTGGGTTTTGAGCAATTAAATTCAGAGGCAGGTCGAACTTGAACTGAGAAAGCTTCATGTGTCTATCAAAGTTTTTTGAATAGCCAGCATGTATTATTCGCAGCCGCCTTACGGGGCAGCGTACAATCATGTTACGGCATGATGATAAAAGTGTGCAAAAATAGGGTTTCGAGGTATAGCAACCGAAACCCAATTAAAAAATATATGGTATCGCTACCTTACGGTAAATGAATACGCATACAAACAAGTACTTATTTTTTGGTGGAAAGTTGCCATCTAATTCCTACAAACCAGCGCCTAGCTTGTAACGGTGCGTAGTTGTAATTGGGGTCGAACGTGCCTCCGGCGGGGTTTAATTGTGCATTACCAAAAGTATTGTTTGGATCTTTATCGAAGGGGTCGGCTGGTCTTATAATTGGGAACTGAGGTAAGAAATTAAAGATGTTTTTAACCCCAGTATACAACTGCCATTGTTGCCACTTTTTAGTTACTTGTAGGTTCCACAAGCTGTAGGCAGGACTACGTTCGGGGCGTGGGTCATTTTCAATAATAGGCAAGTACATTCTATCGGTATAGTTGGCTGTAACATCGAATGTTGTTCGCCATGGTGCTATATCGTAAGATGCTGTTAACGTGCCCGTTAAAGGAGGTGTTTGTATAATGGCAAGGCGTTCAGTTTTACCCGTAAGGGCATTTTTTTCTTTTTGAAATGCTTCAACCCAAGTAATGCCAGCACTAATGCGTAGCGGCACTGCAAAACTGGTGGTGGTGTTCAAACTAAACCCTCTACTTACCGCGTTACCATTGAGATTGTTATAAATAACCTCGTTATCGTTAGTGAAGTAATCGGCGATGATTTTATTGGTAAAATGATTGTAAAAAAGGCTAACATCAATAGTTGTGTGTACCCCTCTTGTATGCAAATGGGTACTATAATTCATGTTGATATTAAAGCTTTTTTCGGGTGCTAAAGCTTCGGTAATTACTACCCTTCGGGCACCGGTATAGGCTGCATGATCTTCACTAAATACATTTACTACACGAAAGCCGTTACCAACACCTAAACGTAATGTATGCCGATCGTTTAGCTTTAATTTATAATTGATTCGGGGAGCAGTGATGAATCCGTGAGCCGGATGATGATCTACACGTATGCCAGTTACCAGTTGTTGCTGCTTACCAAGGGTACTTTCGTTCTGCACAAACACGCCAGGCAACCATGTACGTTGTGGTTGATTCTGAGGTTGTGTAAGGCTTCCATTGGTTGTAATACCAGTGTTATCATCGTACCAAGTATAGCGTAAGGTAGTACCGGCCAGTAATTGTTGGTTCCGATGCCATTGCTTATCCCAAAAGAGTTGTGCAAATGCAATATGCTGCGTAGCCACATAAGGTACATTACCATATACCGAGTTTTGCCCGTGGAAGTTATAACTCCACTGCAAGTTAATTTTCTCATTATTGATGGGCAACTGATACAAACCCAATAACTCTATCCGATTGGTATAAATGCTTTCGCCATACACCACATCGCCACCTCTGTATTTTGGCTGCCACTGTGTTTGTCCGCCCCAACGATCTTCATATACATAGCGAGCTACCAAGCTTGCGGCTCGCTGTTGTTGTCGCCCCCATGTTATTTTCTGAAAAACTGAGGTTCTATTTTGTAACGTAACATCGGTAAAGCCATCGTTATTAATATCCCAAATACGATTGAAATTAAAATGATTGAAACCTGTTAATACGTGAGTACGCTTGCCCCAACGGTAGGCTGCACTTATGTCGATGTTATTTTCACCATAACTCGTACTACTAATATCAGTACTAAGTTGTGGTGCTTTGAGTGGACTCTTAGTAATAATATTAATTACGCCTGCTACGGCCTCGCTACCGTATAACGTACTAAATGGCCCCTTTACAATTTCTACACGTTCTATCATGCTGTTTGGGATGCCATTGTAACCATATACGGTACCTAATGCGCTAACAATAGGCATACCATCAATGGTTACCATTGTGTACGGCCCTTCTAAGCCATTCATGCGAATTTCGCCGGTATTGCAAACATTACAAGTTAACTGTGGCCTAACACCGTTCACCATTTCTAACGCTTGAAACAAACTTGTAGATGGATTTTTTTGAAAATAATTGGCCTGATACACTTCTACTGCTACCGGACTGGCAGCTAGCTTACCCGGCCGCATAGTGCCTGTTACCACTACTTGCTCTAAATGGGCACTATCCCAACGATAGGTAGAATCTTGTAATTGCTGTTGCGCCGATACAGTTGTTGCGAGGCCGAAAAACAACACAATTCCAAAATTTTTGCAACATTGTTTCATTTTTCAAAAATACATTATCAATACAACAGCAAAAATATATTTTTAGGCGAGTCTAAAAATAAAATTATTATACCCAAAAAATATAACAACCGAACACTAAAAAATAGCATCCCTATTTACCGTAAGGTGTACTGTATTTTTGCCCCACATGCAATACACACTCAAAAAGCAACTAGGGCAGCATTTTTTAAAAGATGAGCAACTGTGCCAGCAAATTGTGGCAGCTACTAAAACTGCTATGCAAGAACATCAGTTACAGCAGTTGGTAGAGGTAGGGCCGGGTGCAGGTGCCATTACAAAATACCTCCATCGGTTAGAAGGCATCAATTTTAAGGCCATTGAGTTAGATGCTGAGAAGGTGGCTTACTTACAACACACGTACCCTGTGTTAAACGACAAACTAATTCATGAAAGCATTTTAGATACTGCTCCACCCTTTGAAGGAGCCTTTGCGGTAGTTGGCAACTTTCCTTACAATATTTCGAGTCAAATTTTGTTTCGCATGCTCGATTGGCGAAACCAAGTACCCACAATTGTAGGTATGTTTCAAAAAGAGGTAGCACAACGTGTGGCAGCTTCGGCCGGTAGCAAAGTATATGGCGTAATTAGCGTGTTGCTGCAAGCTTACTTTGACATCACCTATTTGTTCGACGTACCACCACAAGCGTTTAATCCGCCTCCTAAGGTAATGAGTGGCGTTATTGTGTTACATCGAAAAGCAGCGGTGCCTCATTTTTATAGCGACAAAGCATTCAACACCTTAGTAAAAATGGCTTTTAACCAGCGTCGTAAAACTTTACGCAATGCTACACGTAGTCTTTTCGCACCAGAAGTATTAGCGCAGCCCATTTTTGAAAAGCGAGCAGAGCAGTTAACGGTTGCCGATTTTGCCGATCTTACCCATCACATGTTGTTGGCCAAGGCCAACAAGTAAATATGTATTTATAGTGAACTTAGTGCAGGTGGCAGCTTCGTTGCGTCGCACACTTGTACCTATTAACGTTACTCAGCTATGTTAAAAAAAGTAATTATTACCGCACCTGTACACGAATGGCTGCCGCAACACCTACATTCAAAAGGCTACGAAATTGTATATCAACCTGCTATCACTTATAATGAGTTACTAGCAATAATTGGTGATGCTTGCGGACTTATTGTAACCACGCGGCTTACCATTGACCAACCTATGATTGATGCTGCTAATAACCTACAATGGATTGGCCGATTAGGTAGTGGTATGGAACTCATTGATGTTAGTTATGCCCATAGTAAAGGCATACGATGCGAAAGCAGTCCTGAAGGCAATCGTAATGCAGTTGCCGAACATGCATTGGGTATGCTACTTGGGCTTATGCGAAACATTCCAAAAAGTTTTGCTGAAGTGCAACAGCAGCAATGGCTACGTAACGAAAACAGAGGCATAGAACTAAGCGGTAAAACAGTTGGTATTATTGGTTATGGAAATACAGGAAGTGCTTTTGCCAAATTACTACAGCCCTTCGGCGTTACTGTATTAGCCCACGACCTTTACAAAAGCGATTTTGCCAACAGTTACATCCGCGAAAGTGCATTAGCACAAATAGCACGTTATGCCGATGTGGTAAGCTTGCACCTACCCTTAACACCTAACACAAAGCACTATGCCAACGAAGCTTTTTTTAACAGCTTAGAACGTTGCCCTTATTTCATTAGTACTTGTCGTGGTAAGGTTACTGATACAGCAGCCTTAATACACGCCTTACGGCAAAAGCAAATTGCTGGTGCAGCATTAGATGTACTTGAGAATGAAAAACTTACCACCTATACTCCTTTAGAAACAGAGCAATTACAATGGTTAAGTACACAAACGAATGTAATAATTACACCACATATTGCAGGCTACACCCATGAAGCTTATTTATTGATGGCGCAAGTAGTAGTAGAGAAGTTAGGGTTATAAAGTAATATATTTGTTTTGATTTATTACTTATGGCAGACGCACTTGAAAGATTGTTAGGATTATACAACAGATTGAGAAGAGGACCTCTCACCATTGAAACAGCAGCACTTTGGGCACAAAATAATGGGCTCAACATCAGTAAAAGGCAACTTTACCGTGATCTTTCTAAATTAGCATCGCTACATCTTTCTAACCATGAACATATCATTGAAGATATTGGAGAAAAAGGTATAAAAATATGGCGATTAGCAACAACAGATGCAGACAGTACCAAGCTAACGCAACGTGATTTACACAGCTTTTATTTGATGAAAGCTTTTATACCAACCTGTGTTTATGAAAATCGTAAAAAATTTTTTGAAAAACTAGAAAAGTGGTTCTATAAGAGTGTACATAAAAGTAATTTTCAAATTATACCAGAAATTAATGACCGTACCTTAGCAATCAAAGATTATTGGAATTGGAATACAACTGCTTCTGAAGATGCGTTATTAGATGAACTGATTTGGGCCATTGAACAGCGCAAGAAAATTCGCATAACATACCTAAAGGTGAACAACTATACAACTTTCAAGCATCAACTGTTTGTAAATGAATGGCTCATACCTATGCAAGTACTCTTTTGCACAGGTAAAATATACCTGGCTTGTGTAACCGAAAAGGAACAAAAATTAATCTGCTACACGCTACATAAGGAACTACAAGTGGAAATTGGTAGCGAACGCTATAAACATGCTGATTATACAGTTAAGTACAACCAACAATTAATCTCGCAGTTCGGGCTTGGAGCTAGCCTTGATGATGGTACTATACACAATATTGAATTAAGAGTTATAACCCCTTACGCCCAAGATATTATGGAGTACATGCAGCTCCATTCTAGTCAACGCTGGGAAAGAGAAAACAAGGAATGGTATCGCTTGCACTTAACATGTGAAATCAACCACCAATTATTATTCTGGATATGTGGTGGTGCAGACTCGGTAGAAGTAATACAACCTAAAATATTGAAAGAACTAGTACAAAAAGGCGGGGTAAATAGATAGGCAACCCTGAATAGTCAGAAATTACCACTTACTATTCGCCACAATAAAACACATACTCGAATTTGATTTTTTTTGTTGTCGGTATCATCTTATAGCGACAACGATAACACGGCTCTATTAACCAAACTGCAGATCCCATATTACCAGTGTATCCTTCATCTTTAGGGTAATAATTTGCCTTCAACGATTTTAACTGCTTCTGAATATCAGCTACTGATGCACCCTCAACATAATACTCAATTTTAGCTACTGTTTTGTAATTACTGTTATAGTGAATTTTAGTACCAGTAATTAGTCTTTCAATAATGTATTTACCGTTGTTCTCCTTATCTTCTGATATTTTATAACCTTTAGGCTTGTTTTTTATTATTTCTTCGTACAAAGAGGCAAATTCATTACTAAATAATGCAACAGGATCTAATACCTTATTTTGGTAACTTTTTAGCCAATCTAAATATTTATTAATTAAATATATCTTTTTAAACAAAGCACTTTTAATCGGACTTCTTTTGTTGGTAGCCTTATCAACCCAATAACCGTCTTCTTGTCCATTGAACTCTGGAAATTTACTACTTATATTTTTTAATTTATCTTTATTTGAAAGTAAATTATCATAAACAAATACATCATAAAATGAGCCAATAAATTCTCCAGTAGCAAAACGTGGAGATCGGAAATCTGCTGATGTTAAGATAATCAATTCTTCTTCAGCATCCCCATCTATATTCTTCATCAAAATAGATTCGATTTTTTAAGAGTTTCCCCACCAGGTGTGAAAATGGTATCAACTATATTTTTTTTATACTCACTATTAGAAACGGGCATTAAAATACATACAATATAGTCTCCCGCACCGTCAGCTCTAACACCGTAAATGATTGGATTCTGAGATTGATTTGAAACTCTTCCAAACTTTAATATGTCTACCTCACTTAATTTCTGGGTTCGTTTTACAAATTGCTCAGCACTTTCGCCACTATTAATTTTAAAAGTTTGCGACTTAACGTATATCATTAAGATTGAAAAGAATAAAAGTAGTAATGTTTTTTTCATTTTAACTTATTCAGTTTTATGCGTAGAAAATATATTTCTCAATTACATCTATATTCAGTTATACACTATATAAAACATAATCACTCTAATTGGTCTCTACATTAATCAATAAAAATCTATTATTATTTTATACTTCTCAAGAACTTATTCTCTCTTTGCTGGGTCATCCCAAACGAAGATATTTCCACTTCCGTCAACAACACACCATTCACCGTCAACTTTCTTGTATTCTAACTTGTATGGTGGTTGCCCATCACTGAAATTAGAATTGATGGTACTACCGTCAATACTGAATATACCTGTTCTATGTATATGTCCAACAGGAGAACCATGGTCATAAAAGATTTGATTATAATTAAGAAAATTATCACTCTTACCATAAGTGTTACCAAAAGAGTATGCTATCGATGCATCCTTAGACATCCATGTTTTCCCTATTGGGCTGTTTGAATCTCCACTTTTAACAATAAAAAATAGAATAATGGCAACCGCCCACCACCACTTTTTTAGATTTTCTTTAAAACTGTGCATATACTTCTGGTTTAGTAGCAATATTCTTAAAATGTAGTTTGATTGCTATGGCCATTCTATTGCAAATAACTTATTGGTTTAATACTTGTATCAAGCTCCGTATCTTTAATTTCTACAACGTCAGATCAATTTAATGTATAGCAATATCGTCATTACTTGATCCATCAACATCTTACCGAAGCTGAGAATAGGTGACAATTACTTTCTGAGTTTTATGTCAGATATTTACAGTTGTATCTTTCAGCCTGTTACAAAAGCTCAACGTAGATTTGTTGTTCGACTTTAGAGGAACTGAAGAATGGTAATCCGACTTGCTGGGACAAAAGTTGATTTTTCTCTATTGCCCGAACTTCAAGCCACAGATACCTCATTATTCTATGCTGGTATTGTACTTCGTGTCTATCGAATTATGTAATTATAAACTACTTTAGGTCTATTTTTATAATAGGTTATTGCTACGTCCTTAATTGCATTGATTCGCATTTTTTCCAAAGCGACTTGGTCATTATAAATCTTCATTTGCAAGGCAAGTTGTCTTTTTTGCTCTGCATCAATTTTGCTTTCAATCTTTTTTATTATGGCTTGAGCATCTTTAAAACAAGTAGATGATGGATCTATTAGCTTTAAGGTTTCTAATGCTTGTGAATAATCATTATTTGTTACACTTATGTTTACATCGTGTAACAGAGCCTTACATTTTTGATTTTGGTAAGATTTATAAACCTCAACTGATTTATCCTGTACTTTAGTATAACAAGAAACTTCTTCTGGCACTGACATTAATAGTCCTAATGCTTGTTCAAAGTCTTGTTTTTTTACAAGACTTTCTGACTTTGCAATTATGTCCGAGCATTTGCTCTCATAATATTTAATAATCTTGCTTTTGCCTGTTTCTACAAATGTTTTAAAGTCATTGTCGTTTATGTCAATTTTCGATATAGCATTTGTAATTGCAGTTAATTTGCTACTTCCACTACCACTTATTGTCTTACTTATAGATGAAAAAAGAACATTATTTTCAACTTGCTTTATAAAAAGGCTTAATTCACTTTTAATAACGATTATGTTTTGCATACCACCTTCTACAACATTGTTTTCATAAATAGCAAATTGGGGATAAATCACGAAGCTATTATTATTACCACTTACACCAATACCTGAATTAGTAACTATTTGCATAATTTTTGTTTCCAGTTTTGATAGTTGAGATGCTTCTAATCCATCTACATTTTCTGGCATAATAACAGACAATGAAATTTTACCAATTTCCGATATAGATTGGGCTTTTACAAATTGACAAACTACACAAATTGTAATAACTAAAAATATTTTTTTCATTATTTTTATTTAATGGTAATGAAGATGGTACTCCCTTTAATATCTTTTGTTGGTTGCAATCCTAGCCCTTTGAAAAATTTAAAGATTTCAAGAGCAAACTTGTTTGGATTATAGTTATTACCATTCACTGGGTCTTTCATGGGAATCCTTACATCATCAAAAATCATTTTCAAAGCTGTTGTTCCTTGAATATGGTAATTGTTTTTAAAAGCATTCTTTTCCATCCACATTTCTATCTGATCTGAAAGGGGTAATTTATCAGCACCTATTTCAGAGGACATTTGGTATGTAGAATTTGCATCGAAGCTAATGTCTATGATTACCGACTTTCCGTTGTTCACTATGTCTGTAAACTTTATTTGCATGACATTCAAGAAATCTGTCACGCAACTTTCAACAGCTTTTGAAGCTAACTTACCAAAGTCATCAGTATAAAATTTCCCACTTTCACCTACTTTATTTGATAAAGAATTTCCTGTTGATGCTTCATAAGCAGTTAAGACAAGTGTTACAGAACTTCCAGTTTCAGTTTTCAATGAACTTACTTCAGCCTGTACATAAACATCAGCACCTGACATTTGAATTATTTGGGCTTTAATATCAGTCTGACTTTCAGATGTAAAGACATTATTGTCTTTTGCAGCCTTTAGTTTTGCTGTAAAATCAACTGTGGTAAAACCTCTTCCATCAAAGCCCTCTTTAATTTTGGTTATTGCAATTCTCCTAATCACATCTTGTTCAAGAATTGTCCTTATATCCTCTCCTTCTTTTGTGTAAGGTATAACCATAATTTTCGGCTGTACTGTATTTACCTGATTCGTTTGTGTTTGACAATGTGCATATTGACTTTTAATACTTGTAACTAGTAGAAATAGAATAATTATGATTTTATTTTTCATTTTCTTTATATTAATATCCGAATTTTCTAATGATATCATTTTGTTCCAAATCTTTGCGAAGGGCAGTAATATTTATTTTAATATCGACTGCAATACTTTTTAAACCACCTTTAATATTAGTTAAAGATGCTACTGGAATTGATGACATTAAAAAGGTTTTATAACGTTTATATTTATAGAAATTTTCAAAATAAGACTGGTGTTTTTGCTTTTCTTTAATCTCATCTGTGTCAATTAATGCTATTTTTTGTTCTGATTCGGGTAGACCTCTAAAAAATAAAACATCGAAAGCATTTTTTTCGGCATCTGCTATTGCAGCTTCTTGATTTTCACCAATTCCAATAGACCTCATTGTTATCGAACCATCTTTGGATGTCAAGTAATTTACTTTAGAAGAAGATGGAATTGATTTCCTATTGCAGCTTAAAAGAAAAATAATGGCAAAAAGAAAGAATATTTTGGTATATCTTAAATCCATTTATTATTTTATTAAAGTACAAGTAATTTTTTCTGCCGCATTAAAACGAGCTAAGATTTCAGAACCTCCTTTTGAAACTGAGCATTCAGCAAAATTTTCTCCAGCCAGTTTGATTATTTTTACTTCTCCGATTTCTATTGGGTAAGGACTCCCTTCCAACATTTCAATTTTTTGAATGGTTAATTTATCACCTTCTTTTAAACCATAAGTTTTACCTCCAGCAATTAAAATTATTGAAGCTTCCTCATTTTTTGTTTTAAGTATTTTCAAAACCTTTACTGTAACAGGAAAATTGTTTATAACCCAATCCCTTAACTTTTCGTCTAGTGATTTTACTGCCTCATTGACAGCACTTTCAGGTGAAAGCATTAAAGGACTAACAGAACTTTGAAAACTTTCAGCCTTCGTGCTACTGCCTTTTGCTACATCATTTACTTGCATTTGAAAACTTACACTTGCTTTGTAACCATTTATACTTCCATCAGGGTTCTTCATTGCATAAACATTCATCTTAATAATATTGCCTGTGACCAAAAATTGAGCAGCCAAAGCAACACCTTGTTCAGCTCTTTTTTTTGTATCAATAAATGCCTCACTTTTTTGAAGTTCCAATTCTTCTTTTACTTTATCATAACTAACCCTATCAACTACTTGAAACCTTTGTGATTGTGTAAGTATTTCAATAACTTTTTTTGTAACAGTTCCTGAAAATTTTGACTCAGTCTCTGATGTGAATTTTGAGACACCAATAACTGGTAGTGAATCGGTTTGTGAATAGCCAATTAGGCTAGTCACAAGTAATAATACTGATATAAATAAGTGATGCATTAATTACAAATTTTCAGAAGATTTTAGAGTTGCAATTAGATTGGCTATTAATTTACTCTGATAGGCTAACTCCGCTACTAAAAGACTATTAACATCTTTTGAATAGTTAATAGATTTTGTTGCCTTAACAGCTTTTAACATACCAGCACTTTTTATATCAGCTTGGGCTCTTGCAATTTCTAAACTTGATGCTGAAACTGCTTTAGTTGTTTTTAAAATGCTTTCTGAAACTGCAAGCAATTCTTCGATTGTTGGTTTTTTTACAGTGACATCTGTAACTCCATCTACTGTTTCTCCAACAGTGCGCTTATACAACTCTGGTAATAATTCATTATTTTTTTTTGTTTCAAGAAGTGCCGTTGTAGAGTTTGCTGCTAAAGCATCAATACTGCTTACACTTGTAGAACCTGGGTCTTTAAGTTCTGCTAATTTTTTTTGTCTTTCTTGGTAAGCCTCTGATTTTCTTTCAGCTTTTAAGACTTCTCTTTCAGCTTTAAGTTCTTCCGGTGTTTTTTCTTGAGCAAAACTCATTGATGCTAAAAACAATGATAGTGCAGCAGATAACAAAATTCTTTTCATTTTTTTTGTTTTATTTCTTATAATAAGACTTTTCGGTTACGCTCATTTTTTATTAGTTTCAATTCTTTGTTGATTTTAGAAATACTGATTTTGTGAGGGATTCTTATATCAATAGCTAAGGGTTGTATATATCTTCTGGATGTCTTATAATTTGTTGAAGTTTTACTTCTAGTCTTGCAGTCAATTCGCAACGTTCACCTTGATCAATTATATAGTAGTTTATATTTTCATTTTCACCTAAACTAGCTTTGACTTCCTCTATTTTTAATTCTGCGTGGTGATCCCACTTATATTTTAATAAAAACAAATTAAATTCTTTAAATGAATCTATTCTTTTATCTTGTATAATTTCGAGCCAATTATATCTTTTTTCAGTCGCTGGGCAAATAGTACTGAACAAATCCGCTCTTTGGGGCTTATACACTTTCAGTCTTTTATCAATTTGTATAATGTAGTCTCGCCCTAAATCATCATTTGATTGTGGATGAACGATAAATCCTTGTTTGATGTTAGAGTTATCTAAATGGTGTAAATTAGAATTATGAAAGATAGTTTTACCGTATAAGTGATTAATCAAATACGATTTTCCCCAATTACTAAACCCAACTATAAAATTTGCTTTTCGCATACTCCTATGTGTTTAAAGAATTATAATTGATTAATAACATATTATGATTTTTATTATTAATCGCACTCTCTATATTCACTATAACCACCTTCATTATTGAGTTGAAAAAGAATACCATTCTCAAGTTTATATTCGAGAGTTTCCCTTTCATCACTTATGAATATTCTACTATTTTTTATGAAACCCTTTTCTACAGATTTGGGTGTATCTTTATTTTGATGATAAGAATTATTTTCACCAGGGTATGTCTCTATTGTTATTTTACTGGTGTTAATAGTTACCTTTAAATACCAATACTTATACTCATCGCAATAAATTTTTGTTCCTTCGTAGAATGTAGTAATAATTTCTGTTTCTGATAAGTTAGTAGTATACAACCATCCTTGCGTTATTTGGCCTTTATCATTGACATAAGTACAGTTTAAGAAACCATTTTGCTCACAGCAGCCTTCAAGTTGTTGCCCTCGAACTAGATAAGCTTGTCTTTTTGTATTTAAGTTAGGTTCACTATAGAAGTAAGCCTTTTCAGCTAAAACCCAGTATTTTTTATTATCACTGATTAAATTAGTTGTAATGGTTGAATTGTCAGGTTCTGCAGCCTGCTCATTACTAGTTTTTGGTGCAACTACCGAGTTTTGATTTTGCAGTTTTTTTTGTTCAAATGACAATTCTTCCCTTTTCAACAAATAAAAAATTCCTAACCCGAAAAAAAATATTACTAGTGCAGAAACTACATAAACTCCTTTTAATTTACTAGGTTTTTCTTGAGTTTTATCGTCTGAAATAGAATTTGACAGCGATACAGGCTGATAATTAATTAATTCGGCTTCTAATGCTTCCTCTCCTTGTAACTCTCTTTTAGAAGCATTGATATTTTCAGCTACTGCCATCTTGTTAGATGGAGACGGGTAAACATCATCTGCAAATTCGTGAGAAAGTCTTTGCTTTTTTAGATAAATAGAAATTAAAATCAATGAAACTATAGTTAATATTAGTGTAAGCCAAAAGCCAGAACCCCAACTGAACTCTATAGCTCTTCCCGTGACTTTATTAATTCGAATACTTATAACAATAAACCATTCTACAAGTAATATTAGTGCTAATATTGTCAAATTCTTGGCAATTTTAAACTTACCAATCTTTGAACTTAATAGCACGAACAGAGTTATAATAATTGTTATGTAGAATAAACAAATATCCCATGAAAACAGACTCTCCTTTTTTGTAACATATCGTTCATCAAAATAGCCATATATATTATAATATTTTTCCTTTTCTAAATATTTTCTTTCTGCACCAATTGCCATATTTAATCCCGTAATAGACTCAACCTTGTCGCCTACACATTTTATATTTATAAATGGCATTAATGAGAATAAGAGAATTAGAATATAATTACTGTATGAAAATTTACTCCACGCTTCTACTAGATTAGATGAATCAATACTTTTTCCCTTTTTAAGCCCAACTCCACAATTAATACAAATAATTGCTTCTTCATGCGTTGAAGAACCGCAGTTATGACAAAAGCTATTACCTCTCATCGGAGGCACACCGCATTTAAGACAAGCTACAGCTTGAGGTGATACTTCATTGGAGCAGTTTCTGCAATGCATAGAGTGAATTGAAATTTTAACAAGAGATATCTATTAATTTGCTATCCCTGAGAAATTGAATTCTTGGTTATGTCTTATTAAACAATAATTTAATTATAATTCCGTTTCTAGCTAAACCGAATTATAATTTCTAAAAAAGCTTATTTACAAACCTCATAAAACTGTAACATATTTACTCGCTTTAAAGCTTTATATAGAGTTTCAGAAAGTATTCTTTCAAATTAAACTTCTATCACAATATGGCTGGCCAACTTGATATTAATATTAATTTCTAAAGTAAAACTGCAACTTTCAATTGTCATATTATGTCAACCAGCTATAAATCAAAGCATCATCAATACGATGCCTAGTATCACACTGATTACAGCTCCCAAATAATGATAATCAATAGATTTTTTGTGTACAAACTTATCTATTAGAAGCGTAAAAAACGGAAACATACATATTGCAATCTGAGCCCAAACAATTCCTAGAATCATGTGTAATTGGTACCACATATAATTAGCAACAACTATTTGCAACAAAAGCACTACTGCTAGTAAAAGAATATGCCTTTTATTCCAAGTATAAACCAATGCTTTTGTTTGAAACATGAAACTAGCGAAAGCAACAGGTAATACCGCCGTATATCGTATAGCAAACAATGCATTACTAGAAAGATCAAAATAGGTTGCCGTTTCTATTAGAACAACAATCGATATGGCATTACAAATGGCTCCCGTTATAATAAGTAATAGTAACTTAATGAGCATATGTTTGAGCTGCCTACCTAAGTAGGCAAAGTATATCAACATGCCTATAAAAGCTATACTAATGCCCAACCAAGCACTTATCCAATCCACATTCCTTTTTTCAAGTAGTGTGATACAACAAGTCAAAAAAGTTGTTAAGGGTGCAATTACTGCAACATGCTTTTGATCTGTATGTTGGAGAATTTTAATTGTCCCCCAGTTCACAACTACACAATACGCAATTGCACTTATGAGTAACCAAACAAACCTATCACTAACTATGATTTGCCGCCACTGCACTTGCGATAAATCACCTTGTACATACAACACTCCAAAACTGATCATGATACCTACTACAATCTCAATACCTAATATGTGTGCGGCATGGTGCTTCTGCACTACTTGCTGCAATATTGCCAATGCCAAATAGGTAATTACATAGAATAGCGAGAGATATATAAGAAACATATTACAATAATAAGCGAATCCATATTCACTTATGTATTTTACACTATACGTTAGCTAAAAAAGATTAACAAGTTGTATTTTGTTTATTTAAAAAACAATTTTATCTTGCACAATCATGCAACGCTACGCATTTCATATACGTGGCGTTGTATTTTTTTTATATATTCTAAAATGATTCAGCCATGAGTGATGTTCAATATGTAACAAAAGAAACGCTGGAAAAAATGAGAGAAGAGTTGCAACACATGAAATCGGTGTTGCGACCAGCCGCTGCTAAGGCTATTGCCGAAGCTCGTGAAAAAGGCGATTTAAGAGAAAACGCCGAGTACGACGCAGCCAAAGAAGCTCAAGGTATTTTGGAGGCTAAAATGGCTTTGCTTGAATCGCAAATTGCAAGTGCCCGTGTGGTAGATGCCAGCGAGGTTGATACTAGCAAAGCAAGTATTTTAACTAAGGTTACTATTACCAATGTAGCTACTAAAAAAACATTTACTTACCAATTGGTAGGTGAAAAAGAAGCCGACTTAAAACAAGGAAAAATATCTATCAACTCTCCTATTGGCAAAGGCATTCTTGGCAAAACCGTTGGTGAGGTAGCAGAAGTACATGCACCTAATGGCGTAATGAAATTCACTATCGATAGTATTTCTATTTAATCGCCTTTATGGCTTTTACACAAAAATGGGGCGGCCTTCGGCCGCCCCATCCTATTACAAGCTACCCATACATACAACTACCAATAATCTATTTTAAAAATTCAATATCTTAGCGATTCATCTGATACATATGGATGAGCTACTTCTGAAAATACAATCAAATATTTTAACACCAAATGCAAGCAAGGGATTTACCAAACGCTTTGCTAAACCGTTGTTTTGGCTATACCTAGCAGTGTACCTTACCTATGTTGCACTTACCTTATACGATTGGTTGGTACTAACACCTAAGTCGTTGCATATTTTTTTAAGATTAATGCAAATCGCACTGTTTGCGATACTATTATACCATAATGGAAGGCAAGCCTTCGGATATACACAACCACCTGCTACCAATAGTTATTTACAGATTACATCGCAAGGTATTCACTTTTTAAATTTTGGAAGTACTACACCCGAATTCTCACCCTTTGCAACCATTAGCAAATTGGTGGTAGGCGAGCATACGCTACGCATAAAACATCATCATCAAGCCGATGCTGTTTTCTATTTCGAAGGCATCTCTATCAACGATCGTGAGGCGCTGCGTGCTTGGATACAGGAACATGCTAGCGCTTTTATTACTACGCCATAACTTCATTTGCCGTAAGGCACTTACCTTGCGGTAAATATTTTCAAACAGATTATATATGACACTTTTTTCAAAAATTATAGCAGGCAATATACCGAGCTATAAAATTGCAGAGAACGATTTATATTATGCTTTCTTAGATATATTTCCGGCAGCAGAAGGTCATACTTTGGTGGTTCCTAAAATTGAGGTAGATCGTATTTTCGACTTACCTACACAGTATTTAGCAGGTATGCTTTTATTCGCACAACCTATTGCAAAAGCTATACAACAAGCATACCCTTGCGACAGAGTGAATATACTTACGCTGGGCTTTGAAGTACCGCATACACATATTCATTTATTACCTATGAACAGCATGGCCGATGCTGCTCTGATGGAGAGCAAAAAAGCAGCAACACCTGAAGCATTGGCAGCAGCACAACAAAAAATACAATCGTTTTTACAAGCGTAATCATTTGCCGTAAGGCACACTTACTTGCACAACAAAGGGTTGCACAATGCAACCCTTTATTAGTTTCACCTTACGGTAAATATTATTGCCCTTGTGGTGCTAACGATATACGAATTTGAATACCTGCTCTTGTATTAACGGTAGGCGCAGAAGTAGATATATACGGTATTACGCGGCGTTGATCGAAATACAACTTCACGTTAAAACGATTGTTTAAAATATAATCGATGCTTGGCTGTATAGTAATTACTTTCTGTCCGCCAGTACTGTAATTGTTTTCTTGATCTAAACGACTATTGCTTTGTACATCGTCTCTAAAAGCCAAATCGAGTCGAAGGTTAATATCGTTCTCTAATTTTTTGCCTTTCATACCCGGCAATTTGAATGGCAAGCGTACACCACGCTTTCTGAAGCTACCACCAAATACCCATTCGGTACTTTTCACTTCGCTTAATTGATAATCTATCAAGCTCAAACTAAGTTGACGGCTTTTACGATACTCAAACTTCAAATTCATTTGACTTACCGTGGTAACATCAAAACCAAATACCGGCATGAATTGCTCTTGAATGGTAATGTTTGGCACTAAGAAAAATGGCACATAGTTACCAGAAATAGTATCGATAAATCCGGGTGCACTTAACACTAATGGATCTGCGAAACTTAATGCACTATTATAACTGTTCATGCTTAGTGTACCATTGTAACCATGCGATAAACTAATGTTGCTAAACTTGCTAGCCACACTTGGTATGCGTGTTAAACCTGTGTACGTTGCACGCCAGTTAGGCATTGCTTTTATACCCGAAAA
>DMPB01000017.1:27215-29868 GCA_003456175.1 Chitinophagaceae bacterium
ATTGCTTTTATACCCGAAAATGGGTTGGTACTAATCTTACTATTGTTCTGATTGATAAGTGGTACCGTACCTGCATCTTGTTTTTGATAAGCTGCAATAAAAGCAGGTATCAATACATCTTGTGCATAGCGGCCATAACCTGTTGCATAACCATCGGGAGTGAATTTTTGTGCTGCAGGTAAGCTTTGCCAATAAGGGTTTGTTTCGGCTACGCGGCGGCTTACAATAATTCTGTTGTTTTGAAACTGCTTAAATGTTTCACTAACAGTCCCTGCTCTAGTTGGCTCAAATAAGGTTCTAAAACTAATGTAGCTCACGCTGAAACCACCACCTGCGTAAGGGCTAAGGTGTGCAAAGTTATTACCAGTACCTGTGGTATCTTTAAAGAGTTGCGTGTACTCTTTATTGAAAGACTTATCAATATTTAAATCGATGGTTAATTCGCGAATAGGTTCAATTTGTGCTGTAATGCTTAAGCGTTGTTCAAAGTTTTGACGATACAACACATTGAATGTACTGTCGCGGGTAATTAAACCTCTACGTGCCTTATCATCGAGCCATGCCCGATTAGGCTGACGGCCAAATACATAATCGAGGCCAGGTTGCATACTCGCAAAGTTTTGGCCCAATGCTCTAGTACTATCCATATAACCTGGAACACGACTACGGTAGTTTTCGCTATAATTAATACTTACTCGCTTTAACATAGTAACCAAACGCCCTGTGGCTCGTGCAACACCACCCATATCCATAGGCTCATTAAAGCGTTGCTGACGTTCTTGAATACGTAGGTTACGCTTTTGAGCTCTCCACTGACGTAGTGCTTCACGTTTAGCTTTGCCTTTTTTACCTTTTATTACCTCTTCACGTGGTGGCAAGGTGCTTAAGCTACTTTGCTTACTTGTTTTTTGATTTTTACTGAGCTGTGCTTGCGATGTATTTCCTTTCTGAACATTACTGCTATTACCGTTGCTATTACTAGCATTATCGAGCTGACTAAAGAAGCGAACTTTGTTATACAAACGCCCAAAATCCAACTCTGCATTCAAGCTATTTTCTTGACCGTTCTCTAAGAAATTACCCAAATTACGAGCTAACAAACTAGCTGCAATCCAATTATAATTAGTAGTATAATTATAACGAGCTGTGATCCAATCTGTTAATGGCAACTTGCCTAATGGGAAATTATAACTCACTACAGCTTTCTGCTTGTAATCGATATTACGACCACCAGCGAAGAAATTTTTACGTAAGCTATCTTTCTTCTCACGTGTATTAATGGCTCCGAATGGTTCATCTACACGAGCCATGTTAGAGGCTGTAAAATCTAAATTAAGACTACGGCTCAGATCCCAACGAAGGTTATAAAAACGATCGAAATTGAAGTATTTATCGTAAGTGGTATCTACCCGTTCTATCTTACCATCGAAGCTAACAATTCGAGGAATGTACTGACCAAACTGACGATTGATATCGACTCTAAAGCCAAGTAAGGCAGGCGTTAAATTAAAGTTGAAATCTTTAATCCAATTTAACCAGATACTATTGTTCTTGATTATTTTTTTGAATGGTTCAATGAATTTATTCTGACGGTTGAACGTATAGCCCATTCCAAAACGGTGCCTGATAATATCATTACGATCTACAATAGGTGTGCTTGAACTTGTTTTGATGTAACTGTAACTAAAATCAAAATTTTTCAAATTCCAGATTCGATTTTTTCTAGCCGCTTGCCCAAACCTCACATTCGTGAAATTAATAGTTGTAATTGTGGTTTGATCTATGGCAGCTTTTCGAACAGAATCTTTATTACGAGCAGCATTGAATTTGTCTTTATACTTCACATCTTGATCGTAGGGATCGTATTCTGGCGTTTTGATGGTTTTATTTAAACTGAAGTATACAGGAATGGTAATACCAGCTTTTCGGGGGGTTAATTTTCCTAAATCGAGCTGGGTGGCAATATCATATTGCAACATATTATCTCGAGCACGTTCATTAACTCGTTGTTCGATAGCTCCGAAACCTTTGGTGTAGGTGTTAGCACTCACGCTGAGTGTACCCAAATCGGCCAATTGAAAATCTACTCTTCCTAATGCTGCATAACCACCCTCTTCATCTAGTGCACTTAAACGTAATTCGTTGAACCAAACTTCGGTACTTAATTCTGCTGTTGTACCACCAAGTGCATTTTCGACCCCTACTAGAAATACACGCACTTCTGCTAGGTTAGGATTGCCCATTACGCTGAACGTTCTATTGCCAATACGTTCTCTGTAAATAGTTGTTAAACTAGCACTTGGAATATTGTTCCTACGCAATTTAAGGTTTACTAAATCTTGTAAAGAGAAATCGAGATTATTCGATAGTGGCCAAATAGCAGTATCGGTTGTTGCACCAAAAGGTGTAACCCTTAGTGGTATTTTTACTTCGTAGTAGTTATTTAGATAATCTTGCCCAATGCGTATTACGGCATTTAAATCGCCATTATTAAGTGGCCGAGCGCCTTGTACACTTTCGGCATGTATGAACATGTTTAAACGGCCATATTGGCGAAAATCCATATTCAATGTTTTGAATACGGCTCGTGCATCGCCTTCACGTAAGTCGTTAATAAGCAAACTCATACTTTGCTCGTTTTTTAACAAGTTTA
>DMPB01000017.1:30061-39651 GCA_003456175.1 Chitinophagaceae bacterium
TCACGTAAGTCGTTAATACGCAAACTCATACTTTGCTCGTTTTGTAACAAGTTCACGCCGTTGTTACTTAACATTTGAACGCGTTCAATACCGGGTGGAATACGATATGGCACAGGTTGGCGACTACTGTTTTCTTCAAGATTTACCGCAAGGACATTCAATTTCGTATTGCTATTGGCAGGTATTGGTTGATAGCTTCCTGTAGTATCGAGCAAGTAGGTGAAACTGCGCCATTGATTACGCACTAAATCGAGACGAGCAAAGCGTAGGGTAACGCTGTCTTCGAAATCGGTGAGGTACATACGAATGAAACGTATGCTTTTGAAGTCGGGGATGTTACCAACTTTACGGGTATAGTTACGAATTGGTATACGGAATAAATACCACAACTCATTACCTGAAGTACCATTGGCATAGGTGATCGGTACATTGCGTACATCGGTGATGTAAGGGTTGTTAATGGTATTCATGCCCGGCCTTAAATCGAGTTCGTACTCATAGTATTCTTCCGTTTCATTCAGGGTATTATCGCGGTTTAAATCTTCGTTATCTGGATAGAGGGTGGCTGCACTGCTAAACTGGCTGGTTGTACTTGCAACAGCACTATTACCTTCAGAACCATTGAATCGTTTATAACGGCCTAATATGCCAGTGCCGGCAGCATCGTAACGACTATCGCGATACCACACATAATTATCGTTACTTGGATCGGCTTGTATGGCTTGCAGCACTGCACCACTTACAATGGCACTAACACTTGCTATGTAACTGCTACGTTTAACACGTTCTGCTGTATCACTCATACCATCGAAGCCAATATCTTGAAATGGCCTATCGGCAGGATCGTTGCTAAATGCTTGCGTAACCTGAATTGGATTTAAAGGTACCCGACCCCAAGTAGTATTATTATCGATAGCACTAGGTTGGTTAGGTGTGGGTAATCCATTTTCATAAAAACGCTTTCCATCGCGAAGTACATCTTCGCTAATGTTACCAAGGTTTAGATACATTTTGCCGCCGCGGCTCGCAGGAATGTTGATAAATGGATTTTGTACCCAGAATTCAACAAACTCAACGTTACCTGTTTCAAAATCGGTTTGATCGATATTACGCATGATACCGCCCCAGCGTTGGCGGGGGTTACGCAATCTGCCATTAGCATCTAAATCGGCAGTAGTTCTACTAAAATTATACGGCCCTCTTTCGGTAGGATAGAATGATAAATCGAACGTACTAGTTTGGACATCGGTGATGTTGGTAGTACGTTGGGGAAAAAGTTCTTTCGTAAATACGGCTCTTACACGAGGGTCGCTCAATTCATTTAAGTTTCTGCGTAAGGGGTTATTAGCACTGTTTTTATCTTGTAGTACCGGTTCGATATTATACCAACTTAATCGGGCACGATTTTTACCATAATCGATGCTATCCATTAAAGTGGCTTCAGGGAAGCGGTTGGTGCCTTGAGGTGTGCTAGCTAACGTCCATGCAACATATGGGAATCGTAAATCAACACTGTTACGTGTACCTTCAAAATCGTCGATATAAATTAAGCCTTCATTACCATCACCAATTTGCTTCGGATGGCCTGGTTTAAGATAAGCTCCTTCGCCATATGCGGTAATGGTACTCATAGCATTGGTGCTATAAAATGGCAACTTATCGAGCATTTTTGTAAGACCGGGGAGATTTTTGCGGTAGCTAAAATCGAGCCCATACATGGTATTTTTGATAGGATCTTCACCATAACTCATTTTGGTGAAGAATGGGCGTTCTGCTAAGCGTGCTATGGTACCACCAACGGTAAAATTTTTACTCGCAAGGTAATCTAATCGCAAGCCAAAAAAGCTACGCTGTTGAATACCAAAGGTACCGTTGTTTTCGAACTGCACTTGAACGGGAACGCCAGCATTGGTGATAGCACTGTTGATGATTTTGAGAGAGCCAAGGTTATAATCTACGATATAGTCAACACCTTCTCTAAGCACTTGTCCGCCTGCGGTTACCGATACCGAACCTTGCGGAATATTGAAGGCTCCTAAGTAGATATCGCTGTTGCTGCTTCCCTTGGCAGTACCCTGAAAAACATATCTATTATAATTAGCATACGTTTGAGCAATTGCTTTAATACTATCGTATAATTGATAGTACACGTACTTGTTTTTAATATTTGCGGGTTGACCTGCGAATGCAAGCGTATCTAAATCTTTACCGAAAGGTTCTAATACGGGGAAGATAATTTTTCCTTGTTGGCTCAAAATGGTAAAGCCTTCTACATAATCGAATAACCCATCAGGCATAGGATCGTTTCGGTTATTCAACCTATCAGCTCGCAAAATAGAAATGAGTGGGCGGCCTTCTACATTGGGTGCACTTTCGGGAAGATAACGTTTAAAACCGCCGCTTGGCTCTTCGTATAAAATGTTCAGTTTAAAATCTTCTCGATTCAGTCCGGGCAAATCAAGGCTGTACACGTTCTTCATCATTAAGCGCCAAATGGGTAAGTTCACACGGGCACTTGTTGCTTTTAGCATTTTTAAGAAGAGTACTTTTTGAACGCCACTTGTACTATCTACTGCAACATCTTGCGTGAACTCTCCTACCTGATAAGTACGCCCATTGTAACTATACTGAAAAGCAACCCCTAGTACCTCATCGGGTTGCAATTGTTGGTTTAACGATATAAAACCAATTTGTGGGTTGAAGTAGTATTCGTTGGGTGTTAACTTACGTGCAAATGTTTTTTCAAAATCTTCTACCGGGCGTAATCCATAACCTTGCAACACACTTGTAATACCGCTTGGATTTCGATAATTCGGGCTTGATGTTACGAAACTATACAATGAGTTCGCACCGTTATTCGGCAGTGGGTTGCCTGTTAAACTTTGAATAGGCGGGTTACGAAAAGGTGCACTTTCTCCTAAGTCCATTAACGCAACAACATCGCGTGTTTCAGTAGTGGCGCTGGTGCGATTGGTTACCCATACTTCTATCCGTTGAATTTGTACCTGACTATTGGTAATAGGCAGGTTGCTCATGGCGCTATTGTACTGATCTTTAAAGAAATTAGCGAGTAAAAAGTGACGGTTATCTTCGTAATCGTCGAGCTTTTTTTGGATACGCTGACTAATACCACCGCCTTGTAAGTTCACACTCTGGCGCTGTGCTCGTTGGTTGGCCAATGCTGTTGTTACAAAGAGCTTTCCAAATTGTAGTTGCGTTTTAACACCAAATAAGCTTTGCGTACTTGGTATTAAAGTTCCTTTACTTGAAAATGAAATATTACCAGCTTCAATACTTTTAATTATTTCATCATCTTTTCCGCGATAATCTAGTTTTAACTGATTTTCGAAATCAAAGTTGGCGAGTGTGTTATAATTAATGGGTAGCTTTAGTTTGTCGCCAATGTTACCAATTACATTCAAGTTGGCATTCATATCGAAATCAAAACCACCGTTACGGCGTGCTCTTTCGGGTAAAGTTGGGTTTTTGATTTGCTGCCCTTGATACCCTAAAAACAAATCAACATTACCTTGCGGACGAATATCAACCTTTAACCCACCAGGACCAACACCGAAAATCCGATCAAATAAGCTTGGATATGCTTGTAATGGCGGACGCTTGGTTTTTCTATTAAGCGTAGCTAATGTTCTATTACGCAACTGAAAATATTCAGTTTCAGAACGTTGATTTTGTAAGCGCCAAAACTCTTCAAAAGTGAGGTTGGTAGGTTGGCGGTAGGTTCTGTTACCAATTTTTTCTACAATTACATACTGCTTGGTGGCGGGGTCGTATTCAATTGTGCGTTTAACAATACCAGAATCTCTAAAATCGAAAATTTGTGGGCGACCAAAAAAGCGGCTGCCACGCGTGTCGCGAATGGGATAACGCAGTTTATTGGTATCTGTGTTTGTAGTGCCTCCATTATTTTGGGCATGCAGCGTACCCCTCATGCCCGCCATAGTTAGCACCAGTAAACAAAACTGAACAATGTATCGTAAAGTCAATGTATCTAAGCCTTAGTTAAGTAGAAGTATCCTCTATAAGCCTATAAATTTTTAAGTGCAAGTTTTATTAAAGTTTCGGTATCGGCTTTTCCATCGTTATTGGTTACCGCTGCTTTAACGGCATTTTCAGCAATATTCTTGTGTATTCCTAGTGCTATTAGTGCTTCTACGGCATCAAATTCTGGTGCGTTGACCATGCTTGTTGCCATTTTACCGCCGCTCAAAACATTTCCCGTAAGGGTAGGATTTTGTAGGCTAGCTTTTCCGAGCTTTTCTCTCAACTCAACAATCAATCTTTCGGCTGTTTTTTTGCCAATTCCTTTGATGCTTTCTAGCTGCTTCACGTTGCCTTGCACAATGCTTCGCACAATTTCCTCGGGCCGCATACCAGACAACATAAGCCTTGCAGTTGCTGCACCTACACCCGATACGCTAATTAAATGCAAGAACAACGTTTTTTCGCCCACTTCGGCAAATCCATATAATGTATGTGCATTCTCGGTAATCTGCAAATGAGTGTATAAAAGAGCCGATTGGGCATTAGCAATGGCTTCGTAGGTATTGCTGCTAATATGCAGTTCGTAACCTACGCCATGTACGTTTAGCCAAACCCAAGCAGGAGTAATGGTTTGTATTTCGCCTTGTAAGAATGCTATCATACGAAAGTTTCAAAAATAAAGGGATTTCTGAATGTTTTGGCGTTATGTGTACCTTACGGTAAAAATCTACGCAGGCGCCGATTGCCAGATACGCCAATTTTCTTCGGCTTGTAGCACCAGCATGTCGTAACCATTCTTTATGGTAGCGCCAACTTGTTCGCCACGGGCAAGAAACTGTGTCATATTCGGGTTATACACCACATCAAACAAATAATGATTGGCTGTTAATGCTTCATAAGGGAGTAACGGCACTTCGTGCACATTAGGATAAGTGCCTAACGGTGTTGTATTAATAAGAATGGTGTGTGCCGCTAGCACTTCAGGTGTAACATCGTTATAGGTAAGCATACCTTCTCCTGCCGTTCTGCTCACTATGGTATAGTGAATATTCATTTGCCGTAAGGCGTACAGAATGGCAGCAGCCGCACCACCCGTACCCAATACCAATGCTTGTTGATGGTGATGTTGCAACAATGGCTCGAACGATTGCCGAAAGCCAATATAATCGGTGTTATACCCCCAAAGCTCGCCGTGATGCATACGTACACAGTTGCATGCACCAATGGCTTGTACAGCACCGTTGGTATGATGCAACCAAGGTAAAATATTTTTTTTATGTGGTATGGTAATGCAAAAACCTTGCAGTCCTGCTGTTTGCAACAACAACTCCTGCAAGGTTTGATCATTAAGTTCTGGGATTTCGAAGTTGCGGAACGACCAATGCCTTAAGCTTTCGCTAGCCGCAAACTTGTCGGTAAAGTAGCGTTTAGAAAAGCTATGACTTAGCGGATAGCCTAATAAGCCAACTACTTTATCGTTTGTATCCACCATTTACTTTTTATCGAGATAAAGCATAAATGTATCGCCACGCAAGCCTATACGCATTGCTTCGAGCGGAATTACTTCGGTTGGAGCAATATTGCCTAAGTTAACATTACAGCCTAACAACTCTAGGAAGTATAGCTGCTGTGCTTTTTGTGGTGCTTCCCAAATAATACGTTCACCAGGAATTTGGGTTAAAATTTCTTGCACTAAGCCTTCGCGTACTTCACCACTACCACGATAAATGCCTACGTTACCAGCTTCACGAGCTTCGGCAATTACGTAAGTGCTGCCCGCTTCTAACTCGGCCTTCATTAATTCGATCCACTTGTACGGTGGTATAATGTGCGCCGCATCTTTACTACCTACTTCGCTAAGTACAAGACCGTGCTGGGTAAGTTTTTCAATGTAACCGCACTTTTCGGCATGCGGTATGGTAATACTACCATCGCTAACCTCCATGTACGTAATACCATAATCTTTACAAATAGCGATATAATCTTCGAACTGATTACGAATGAGAAAGGCTTCGAAAAGCGTACCACCAAAGTAAATGGGGATATTATAGCTCTTGTATACTTCAATTTTTTCGCGGAGGTTAGGCGTTACATAGCTTGTTCCAAAGCCAAGCTTAACAACATCTACATGTGGTGCTCCAACGCTTAAAAAATTATGTACTTCTTGTATGCTCAAGCCCTTATCCATAACCATGGTTAATCCGTTGGTACGTGGTTTCGCCAAGCGGTCGGGCATTTGTGATAAATTGAAATTCATTCGGCTGCTTTTTTCTAAAGTGCGGCGAAAATAATAAATACAGCCTAAATGCTATAATCTACCGAATAAATAGACTAAAAAAGTTACAATTTCTTCCCTTTTTTATACCGTGCAATTAAATCTACCACTTGATGGCTTTGTAAAATGGCAGGATTAAGTTCTACAAATTTTTTCAGCAATTTAGGAGACTCTTCCATGCCTTTCTCGAGTTGGAGTACAGCTTCTTTGGTTTCGCCGAGGGCAAAATGACAAGCACTCATAAGGAATAGGAAAATAGGCTTATTTTCTGTAGCCTGCAATGCGGCATGGCATTGTTGTATAGCTTCTTCAAAGTAACCCGCTTTGAATAAACAGCTAATTAAAGCCTCCCAACTACTGCTATTACGAGGACGGGCACGAACGGCAATACTTAAATAATGAACCGCTTCTTTGTATTGGCCTAATTGAAAATAGCATTCGCCCATTGCCAAATTATATTCTGGCACTTGCCGATGTACTCGCATAGCAGTTTCTAACTGCTTTATTGCTTGGTGATATTGGCCTTCATTTACGTAAGTACAGGCTATTTTATAGTATAACTTACTATCGTCGGGGCTTAAATGTGAGGCTTTGCGGTAATGAAAACGGGCTTGTGCAAAATTTCCTAACCGTTCAAAACAATGGCCAATAGCTTCAAAAATTACATCTTCGGGGCGTGCCAACTCTGTTACACGTTTTAAAACTTCGATGGCTTCTTTGTATTTGCGTAAGCGTATATAGGCATCGCCCATGTTACGGTAAGCATAATCGAACTTTTCATCGATTGTAATGGCGAATTGATAGGCATCGATGGCTTTTTCGTACAGTTTAATGCCTTGGTAGGCGCAGGCTAAATTGAACCAAGCCAACTCGTTGTATGGAAAAGCATCAATGATAGCCATATGCAGTCTGATACTTTCTTCATTACGGCCGGTGAAATCAGTCCAAAAGCAAATTTTATAGAGTGCTTCTTCGTTGTTAGGTTCTTGTTCAAGAATTAGCTTCAAGCAATCGAACACTTTATCAAAATCTTCGTAATCGTCGTACACATCGGCGAGTTCAAATAACAGATCCACCTTTTCATCGCCATCGAAAATGCGTATGGCTTCTTCAAGCAACGCCACAGCTTGCGGCTGCATATCGAGCGCCAAGTAAGCGTCGGTTTTTAAAATATATAGATTGATATCGCTACTGTCGAACAATTCTGCTTGTTCTAAAATATCTAAAGCTTCTTGATAACGGCGAGTTGCAAGCAATAAATCGGCCTTTTTGATGAGCAGGTGCGACGAATAAGGGAAATATTCTAACCCTGTTTCCGCAGCTTCGAGTGCCGCCGGAAGGTCGTCAGTGTCATCAAAATAGTCGATGATACGTTCATAGGCCTCTTCTTCTAAAAAAGCAGCACCACTACCGTGGCGTAAGTTATGATACTGTTGTACCAAACTCGCTAGCTCTTCACGGCTATGATCATCATCCTGATATGGAAAATCTTCAGACATACGCCGATTGTTACTGAAAAGTAATGGGTACAACTGAAAAAAATAAATTTTTTGTGTAACATTTTTATGAAGGCAACGTTTTAACAAAAAAGGCGTCTATATCTTAAACCTTTCTTAAAAAAACATATCTTTGTATCATGGCAAGTTCTATCAATATCAAAAAAGTGGCGGCAATGAGCATGTGCTTTGTGCTTGCACAGATAGCATTTGCTTCTTACACTGGTAAAAGCGGCGATAAAAAACAAAGTACAGCAAGCCTTATTAGTTTAAAATCACTTGCTTTATACAAGAAAAATTATAGCCTTACATCATTACGTCCAACTACATGGCAGTTTAAAGGAGCTTTTGAGCTTCCTGCACCGCAGCAATCGAGCAGTGTAAGTTTGGTTCGTATGGAAAAGGGGCATACCACTTATGTATTTCCCTACAAGTTCAAACCCGTGAAAGTACCCAAGTTTATTACGCCAATGCCTAAACAGCAATAACTTTATCAAAAGCCTCTTCGTGAGGCTTTTTTGTTGTACTACATTTACCTTACGGTAAATGATGATTGCTATTTAAACCTAAAACGTTATGCGACAAATACTTACGGTTATAATTACATCGGCATTTTTCCTATCGAGTTTCACCACACGCACTAACGATAGCGAAACAGCTAAAATTCAAGCCTTGTATAAAGCTTATGAAACAGCCGTAGATAAAAAAGATACCAAAGCCATTTTGAGTATGCTCAGTACTAGTTCAAAACAATACTTCGATAAAGTGTTACTCTTGGCCAAAAAAGCAAAAAAAACAGAAGTAATGCAGCTTCCGTTGAGTGACAAAGTTGCTGTTTTAACCTTGCGACATACCACTACCGACCAAGAGTTACTTGCCATGAATGCACAAAGTTTTATGATGCAATCAATGGATAAAGGATTGAAGAAAAACATCAACACACAAAATACGCTTGGCCCTATTATTATTAAAGGCAATACAGCAACAGCACCATTGGTGGTAAACGGGAAGCCATCACCAGTAGCTATGACATTTGTGAAAGAAGGCACTGCATGGAAATACGATTATACCGCCCTTTTGAACAATATGAATCAAATGATGCAAATGTTTGCTGCACAAGCTAATAACGAAGCTTTTTTGATGCAAATGCTACAAGGCATCAATGGCAAAAAACCAGATGCTTCTATTTGGAATACTGTTATGAACTAAACTGCGGTTGAAAATTTTTTTTGATATCGGGGGTAAATCGTGCTTGTACATAAAACCCTACCCAAATACTAATGACCGATACAAGCATGCCTGCTGCCACATCGAGTGGAAAATGTTGTGCCACATAAATACGAGAGTACCCTACTAATAAGGCATATAACAAGCCAACCCACAGCCACCATGATTGTCGCATGAGTAATGCAAGGAGTAAATAAATACAAAAAGCAGTAGTAGTATGCCCCGATGGAAAACTATTGATTTCGTGTGGCTTAATAAAACTAACCGTATGAATCAGTGATTTATCGGCAATAGCGCTGTATGGACGAGCTTCATTTGGCAGTATTACATATTTACAAAACTGCACCAAAACTGTACTAGTTAAAAAAGTAGTGAGTACCAGTGGA
This sequence comes from Chitinophagaceae bacterium, assembly GCA_003456175.1. GTDB lineage: Bacteria > Bacteroidota > Bacteroidia > Chitinophagales > Chitinophagaceae > UBA10646. The sequence continues at coordinate 39,448 of DMPB01000017.1, forward strand.
AAAAAATGCTTCTTCTTAAAATGATATAGTAGTAGGAGTAATACAACCACCCACATAGCACCATCTCCAGCATTGGTGAAAATACCCAGAAAGTAATCTACACCGATGCCCAAATTAGCATTTAGGTACAAAAACAATTGCTCTTTGCCAATAATTGCAGAAGCAATTAAAATGCTTACGCCAAGCGTAGCTACTGCAACACTA
>DMPB01000017.1:39890-45728 GCA_003456175.1 Chitinophagaceae bacterium
ACTGCAACACTAGCCTTTCTAACGCAGCTAGCATTCACAATACAACATTGTGCCATACAGTTGATAATACTGGTAATATCTTTCAAAGATAAACTTTCAGTATGGCGCTGCCTAATGCTTCACCGAAAAATAAAATGGGGATGCATTGGTGTGCATCCCCATTTACCGTAAGGTTATCACTATTTTACGCTTCTGTATTATTCTCGATACCCATTTTTTGCATCACAATATCACTAACGCCTGTATTCACATATCCACCATCGTGGAATAGATTTTGCATTGTAACCATGCGGGTTAAATCGCTAAATAAGGTAATACAGTAATTCGCACAATCTTCGGCACTTGCATTACCTAAAGGTGCCACAGCTTCGGCATAATCGAAAAAGTCGCCAAAACCTTTAATACCAGTACCTGCGGTTGTTTTAGTAGGACTCTGCGACACTGTATTCACACGTACTTTTTTGCGAAGCCCATAATGATACCCAAAACTGCGGGCAATGCTTTCGAGCATAGCTTTGATATCGGCCATATCGGTGTAGAATGGGAAGGTGCGTTGTGCGGCCATGTATGATAGTGCTACCACACTACCCCACTCGTTAATAGCATCGAGCTTCCATGCTACCGATAGCATTTTATGAAGGCTCATAGCACTTACATCGAGCCCTTTCATGAAAAAATCGTGATTGCTTTCTGGATAGCTAATTTTCTTACGAATATTAACACTCATGCCAATACTATGTAGTACAAAATCGATTTTGCCACCTAGAACTTCTTGGCTTTCGGTAAATAACTTGGTTAAATCTTCTATGCTGGTAGCATCGGCTGGAATGATGGTACTACCTGTTTTCTCTGCAAGTTTGTTGATTTCTCCCATTCGCATTGCGATGGGTGCGTTTGTGAGTACAAATGTGGCACCTTCTTCATGTGCTTTTTCGGCCACCTTCCATGCAATTGAATTTTGATCGAGTGCGCCTGTGATAATACCACGCTTGCCTTTAAGTAAGTTATGTGCCATGTGTAATTGTTTTAAATACGAACGAATTGAAGAACAAATAAACAGTAAGTTTTGAATTTATGGAGCGAATAATGTTAGTAGCTGCTCTTTTGCGATCCAAAGCACAACATAAAAATAACTAAAACAAAGAAGTATTACGGCTGCCACCCACACTAAAAACCGAAGGATGCTTTCTTTAGGTTTAAGCTTTATATTAAGCCAACGACCTGCATACCAGCAAGGTAAGCTTAGCAAAACCAATGGTACCAAAAACGAGATGATGTACATATTATACCAATGCTTTCATTTCTCGTGCACTTGCTAAAGCAGCTTCGCTTGGATTTTCGCCTCCAAGCATTTGAGCAATTGCTTTTATACTTTCATCTGTATTAAGCAGTTTGATATTAGTTGTAACAGCACCGTTGGCAGCAGCTTGTTTGTATACATACAAATGTTGTTGTGCTTTTGCGGCGATTTGCGGTTGATGGGTAATACAGATTACCTGACGCCCTTGCGCCAGCTGATACATGATAGTACCCACTTGCTTGGCTGCTTCACCGGAAATGCCGGTATCGATTTCATCGAAAATGAGGGTTGGCAGGTTCATTTTTTGCGCAACTAAACTTTTAATGCAGAGCATTAGTCGACTCAGTTCGCCACCACTGGCAACTTTGGCAATTGGTTCGTAACGACCGCTTTTATTAGCATCGAATAAAAAAGTTACCGTATCACTGCCGTGTGGTTGTAAAGTGGTAGGCTGTATTTGCACTTGAATGTTAGCATTGGGCATACCTACTTGCTTTAGTAAATCATTTACCGCAAGGGACAAAGGCTGTGCTTGTGCCAAACGAGCTTTACTGATAGCTAGCGCTTGTGTAGTACATTGTTGTTCTAGTGCTTGTACCTGCTGCTGCTGTGTAAGTATTGCCTCGTCGATATCAAGTACTGCCTGTAGTTTTTTGTCGAGCTCGGCTTGCAATGCTAGCAATTCGTTGGTATGATTAAGGTTGTGCTTTTTAAGGAGTTTATATCCGATATTGATGCGTTCGTTTAGATGCTCAATGCGTGCTGCATCGTACACAATATCATCGGCGAGAGAAGCCACTTCGCTGGCAATATCTTGTAGTTCAATGTACGCAGCTTGCAATCTTTCTGTGAGCACCGGCAATTGTGGGTGCTGTTGCTGTTGTAACTGCTGTAGTAATTGTTTTATTGTTGCATTAATGGGCTGCTCACCTTCGGTAAAAGTATATGCCACATTGGCTAAAGCCGCTTTAATACTTTCTGCATTGTTTAATACATCTAGCTCTGCCGTAGCATCTTCTAATTCGTTGGGTTGAAAATTAGCTTCGGCTAACTCATTGTATTGAAACTGGTTAAAATCGAACTCTTTTTTGAACTGCTGTTGTTCTTGCTGCAATTGCGTTAGTGCTTGTTGTGCTTGCCGCCAAGCAGTATATTGATTTTTGTACTGTTGCAACAACTTACCATTTACCGCAAGGGCATCTATTACCTCACGTTGAAAATCTTGCTCGCCTAATTCTAGCGTATCGAATTGTTGGTGTACATCTACCAAAGCCGAAGCTATAAAACGAAGCTGCTGTAGGTTAACAGGAGTATCGTTAACAAAAGCCCTACTTTTACCGTTGGCGGCTATTTCGCGGCGTAACACTACTTCGTTATCGTCTGCATCAACCTCAATGATAGCAAGTATTTCAGCCAAAGATGGCTGCATAGTAAAAATACCTTCGACCACACATTTCTGTGTACTATCGAATAACATGTTGGTATCGGCACGGCTACCCAAAATAAGTTGTAGGGCACCCATAACAATACTTTTACCGGCACCTGTTTCGCCAGTTATGATTTGAAGACCTTGCGTAAATGAAATATCTAACGCAGCTATAATGGCGTAGTTACGTATATGCAACTTTTGAAGCATGGCGTAAAAATAACCTTAGGCGGCTTATGGCGAAAATTAAAGTCCTTTACAGCGAGCAATCCCACTTTTAGCACGTTGGTCGAGGCTGTCTTTATACTCATGATCATTCATAGCGATACAACGTTCAAAATATTGAATAGCAAGCTCTTTGTTGCCTTTAGCTTCGTACAGCATACCTAACTGAAGGGCAGCACGTGCGGCAAAATATTCTGTTCGATGCTCGCCTAATTGTATGGCTTTGAGGTAAAATTGAATGGCCTCTTCATCTTTACCAAGTTCATCGTAGATACGAGCAACACGATATACAAATTCTAATTGTTCTGCTTCCGATTCAAAATCGTTAGCGGTTTTGCCATGTAATAAAGTAATAGCATCTTTATTATAACCGCCATCGTTCAATAAACGAGCCTTCAGCAGCAGTGGATGTGGCCACTTTCCGGTTTTAGCATCTTTATAGGCTTTTTTATCGGCATCGGTATCGGTACCACCTTTAGTTAACACCCATTGGCGTGCTGCATTAGCGGCTTGCATATTACCTTGCAGGTAATAGCACCAACTTAGTTTTTGGGCAGCATCTTTCACATAAAACTTGCCTTTAAAGTGGCGTAAAAAACTATCGTAATGCTTGGCCGCTTCGGCGTATTCTAAATGATGCAGCCGTACGAAACCCATTTCAAAATCCCAAACAGGTGTACTTAAATATTCCGTTGATGGATTACGCTTGGTAATAACCGTTCTAGCATAATCGGTGTTTTTGCTATTGATACCTAAGTTGCTGGCGAGATAGGCATATAAGTGATTATTCACAACATCGAGTTGGCGTTGCTGTATGTAGCGAATTGTTTCTTGTTGTTTATTTTCTACATAGAACTGTAAATAACAATAGTAGAAATTAGCTTCTTCTTGATAAAACTTGCCCCATGCATCTTTGGTATCTACCAAGTTTCGCATAATGTTCATCCCTGTTTTCACTGAGCCTTTTAAACCGAACAAGCTCGCTAACCATTTATAGCCATCGGGAATAACGCCTGCCGCTACTTGCACGGGACCATAGATTAAATCGTTCGGAACGAAAGCAGGATATTTTTTCCGATTGTCTTTCACTAACATGAAAGCTTTTCGCAAATCCCATCCGGCACTCCAACGCTCACTAAATTTAATGGCTACAACGGCCTTTTGCAAGTGTACCACACTGCGGGTATATAAGTACCAAGGTGTATTCGTTGGGCCATCGGCCAATTTTTCTATGATGGCTTCAAACCTTGCTTTGCGCCAACTATACTCAGAAGGATTTTCATTAAAAAATAAGATGAAAAAATGTACGTAGCCTTCTAAATAATCTACGATTAAATTCTCTGAGTTTTGAGCTCTTGCTTCTGCAAGTAGCGTTTCTCCCTCTGCAATACGCAATTGCACCAGCTCTTTATAAGCCTTCTGACAGGTTGGGTTAAAATCAAATACAGGTGCTGCCCATAATGAGTTGGTATTTACCGTAAGGGTTAACAGCAGTAACATCCACCACTTTCGCATATTTCAAAAATAAAACTAACCAACGGCTTAGCGGACTTTAGTTTGTTAAATAAAAAAGGTAGCCTTTTTTAAAGACTACCTTGCGGTAAATATGATACGCTATTGAAATTATAAGAATATGTCGCCAGCTGCAAAGTTGCGTGTTACTGTTTGGTTGTAAGTTTTACCATAACGATAAGGACGACCAATATAATCGGCAGGGAAGGTTACAGTAAGCTTTAAATTACTGCCTTCGTAGATATTCATTGTTTGCATGGCACCACTTGGGTTACTTAAACTGTTGAATTCAAAACGCTGGAAGGCATCGAGTGCAACGGCTGTAGCACTTACACCACTACTATTATTGGTAGTACTGTTTAAAAAAGTGAACACGTTGTTGTAATCGGGCGTAACATCTAACTTGTTGTATGTATCTACATAACTAGTACCAATAATGGTAATATTGTTACCTCTAATATAACGGCCATAGATGGTGATACGACTATTGGTTCCTAAAAATGTGAGTCGACTATTAGACTCCATTACAAAATCGCCATATACCTTCAAGTGACCTTCCACCATTAAATGGCCACCACTCCTTACGGTAAATGGAGCACCCGTTCCGGCAGGATATTGACCTTGCGAAAAAGCACCATGTACTTCTAAGGTACCACCGTTGTTAACATTAACAGCATCTAACACGGTTACAGTACCGCAATGATACAAACGACCATTTACCGTAAGGCTCTGTAAGCCTAGTGCCTGACCATGTACTAAATTTTCACTGGCGCCTACTACTAAATCGCTACTGCCAGCATAATTAGGGAATGTGTTACAGTTAATACCATGAATAGTGCCACGTACCAAACGAATGATTTTAATACCACCACGGCCATTGGCAACATAAATGTAGTTACCCACACTTTTCACAAAATTGGCGCTACCATTTAAATCAATACGACCAATAACATTGAAGTTGTTCACCGGCGTCATATCGGCAACATAAATACCCGCAGCACCATTCGCAGCAGCAAAATAGCCATTGTTATTAGTTACACCGTTGGTAACAATTTCATCGGGATTGATATTTGGCAGTGAGGTAGGCAATAAAATTTCATCGGTTTTGGTACCCGTAGCATCGAACAACTGCACACCACGCTTACCTGCACTTACAATCAAATAATCGTTATGAAAGGCGATAGTACGCTTCGCTTCTGCCCAATCGGCTGGCAAGTCAACGGTACGAATAGCGTTCAAATTACTTTTATTAAAATAGCGCAACTTACTGTCGCCACTGTATAAGGCTACTGTTGAATTATTAACGGCTACACTCCGCAAATCAGCAAAGCCATTACTCGATACAACGGTTTCACTTGTTAAATCAAAAGTTACG
>DMPB01000017.1:45952-47928 GCA_003456175.1 Chitinophagaceae bacterium
AAAGTTACGAACACACCATCGTTACCAGAGGTAATATAAGCTCTGTTGCCATCAATGGTTAAGTCGGTAGCAACACGGCCTGGCATATTGAACGTACGCCCTGTACCAGCGAATTGCGTACCATTATTCGTAAGATCTAAATAACCAAAAATAGCCGGCGTTGTAAAGCCTGGATAATTCGGCATGTGGCATGCTCCTACGAAATACAAACGATTGTTATGGTAAGTTACAGAGCTAATATCTCTATCAGGAAATAATACTTGCGAAACAACACTTGGGTTTAGGGCATTACTTACATCAACAATTTCAATACCACCCACGTAACCATCTAAACGCTGGTTGTAAGCTACATAAGCTACCGAACCATTGGCATCTACGTGGCTTGCTTGAATTTCTTGTCCGTTCACCGTTGGTGGAAAGAGTTCTGCAATCAACTCAATCGGATATTGATTGGCAACAGGCACTGGTTGCATACCTCTACCACCTGTTTTGTTCGCCGACTGATAACCAAGTACACCAATATTTTTAAAACTTAAACGCTTATTGTGTGCTGCAGCATCGTTACTGAAACGAGCTGAATCAAGCATATCGCTGTCTGCTTTTTTACAAGATACCATAGCCATTACTGCGGCTGTGGCCATAAACAGCATTTTCTTCATAAAGTACGGTTGAACAACAAAAGTAACATAATGCACCAAAGCAGCACTATCAATTAACCGAAAAGGGCCGCTTTTTAAGTAAAACCTAACTTTAATTTATAAAAAATTCAAGATAACCATCAAGTGTTGCAACATCAAGTACAGATTGACTTTGGCGTGGTTACTTAAGTGTTACAACACAGAATTTTTTATCACCGTTACAACTCATCTAGATAGTGGTTGTTATCTTAACCTCATGCAATCGGTAGGTAGTTCTATAATTCATCAGTGGTTGGCTGGCAAGCAATGGCAGCCATTCGCTTTTCAAAGTGAAGCTTGGGAAGCTATCGCTGCCGGAGAGAGCGGCATTGTGAATGCCCCTACCGGTTGTGGCAAAACCTTTTCTGTTTTTCTAGGTGCAGTAATTCAATACATCAATGAGCATCCACAGCGGTATCAACATCAAAAAAATAACGGATTGCAACTTTTGTGGATTACTCCGTTGCGAGCACTAGCTAAAGATATTGCCCGTGCTATGGAAGAGGCATTAGCGGCGCTATCTATTCCTTGGAAAGTTGCCATCAGAAATGGCGATACCGATGTACAAGAACGGCAACGCCAAAAAAGAAATATGCCTGAGGTGCTGGTAATTACACCGGAAAGCCTCCATCTTCTGTTGGCACAAAAAGACTGTAGTACTACGTTCAAGCAGCTTCGCATTGTAGCCGTAGATGAATGGCATGAGCTTATTGGTGGTAAGCGTGGCGTTTTGGTAGAACTCGCCATCAGCAGGCTAGTAAGCTTTGCACGGCAACATTTACCGCAAGGTACACACCTGCAAGTATGGGGCATTTCGGCAACTATTGGCAACTTACAAACAGCAGGCGATGTATTAATGGCTCCCTTACAACCTTACGGTAAATGTAATTGGCGCTTGATAAAAGCCAATATAGATAAGCAAATCGCCGTTATTCCGGTAATACCCGATGAAATTGAAACATACCCTTGGGCCGGACATTTAGGGATACAATTGGCACACAAAGTTGTACCCATTATTGAAGCAAGTAGTACTACGTTACTGTTCATTAATACCAGAGGCATGAGTGAAAACTGGTACCAAACCTTGCTTACGGTAGCACCGCATTTGGCTGGAGCAATTGCGCTGCACCATGGTAGTATTGAACAAGAGCTACGCCTATGGGTAGAAGAGGCCTTGCACACACAAAAACTAAAAGCAGTAGTATGTACCGCCAGCCTCGATTTAGGTGTAGATTTTCGACCAGTTGATACCGTTATTCAAGTAGGTAGCCCTAAAGGCGTTGCTAGGTTTTTACAACG
>DMPB01000017.1:48166-50977 GCA_003456175.1 Chitinophagaceae bacterium
GCTAGGTTTTTACAACGTGCCGGCCGTAGTGGTCACCGTCCGGGAGAAGTAAGTAAAATCTATTTCTTGCCAACGCACTCGCTGGAGCTGATGGAAGTAGCTGCTATTAAAAATGCCATTGAAGAAAAGGTAATTGAACACCGCGAACCCATGGTATTATGTTTTGATGTATTAGCGCAGTATTTATGCACACTAGCCGTTGGCGAAGGCTTTTATCCAACAGAAACTTTTGAAGAAATTCGCTGCACCTACTGCTTTGAAAGCATTACCCTCGAAGAATGGAACGAGGTATTAGCTTACATAACCACAGGTGGCCCAGCCTTACAAGCATACGACGAGTATCAAAAAGTTGTGATACAAGCAAATGGTTGTTATGCAATTAAAAGTAGGGGTATTGCCATGCGCCACCGATTACACATTGGCACCATTGTAAGCGATGCCATGCTGAAGGTAAAAACACTACAAGGCAAATTCTTAGGAGTAATAGAAGAATGGTTTATTAGTAAGTTAGAACCTGGCGATAGCTTCACCTTAGCTGGCCGTAATTTGGAATTGATTCAAATAAAAGAAATGACGGTGATGGTAAGGCCATCGAAAGCCAAGAAAAGTATCATACCCAGTTGGATGGGTGGGCGCATGTCGCTTAGTGCCAATTTAGGCAGGCACCTTAGGCAAGCACTTGATAAAGCCACTGCTACCACTACAACGCAAGCAATTGAATTAGCTGTATTACAACCACTTTTTGATCTGCAACAATCGTTAAGCCATGTTCCCAAAAGCAATGAATTACTGATTGAATTGATTGACACTAAAGATGGTTATCACCTGTTTTGTTACACCTTCGAAGGCCGCATGGTACACGAAGCAATGGCTAGTATTTTGGCATATCGCCTAAGCAAAATTCAGCCTATTACTTTCAGCTTTGCCATGAACGATTATGGCTTTGAACTACTAAGCGACCAACCCATTCCTATTACTGAAGCAAATGCATATCAACTTTTTTCGTTAGATAACTTAAGTGCCGATATTCAACGTAGTGTGAATAGTACTGAAATGGCAAAACGTAAGTTTAGAGACATTGCAGTAATTAGTGGACTTGTATTTCAAGGTTACCCGGGCGAACACAAAAAAGCGAAACATCTACAAAGCAGTGCTAGCCTGCTGTTTAAAGTATTTCAAGAGTTTAATAGCAACAGTATGTTGCTACGCCAAGCCTATCAAGAAATTTATGATCAACAGTTAGAAGAAGCCCGCTTACGCGATATGCTGCAACGTATTGCCAACAGTACCATTGTTATTACACGCCCCACCCAATTCACCCCATTTAGCTTTCCTATAAAAGTAGATTCTATCAGAGAAAGTATTAGTAGTGAAAAACTCGAAGATCGTGTTGCTAGAATGACGCGACATTTAAAACGATAAGTTCACCTTACGGTAAATATTATACCAAATAGCACTATCATTTACCGCAAGGTATGGCATAAAAAAGGAGCCCTTACGGGCTCCCTTGCATAGAATAGTTACTTATCGTAAGTATTAGATTTCTACAGTATTGTTCAAATCTTCGTCTACTAAAATTCTACCACAGTTTTCGCATACCAACACTTTTTTGCGTTGTTTAATTTCGCTTTGGCGCTGCGGAGGAATACTGTTGTAACAACCACCACAAGCATCACGCTCTATAGGAACTACAGCCAAACCATTACGGTAGCTGCTGCGAATACGATCGTAGCTGTACAACAAACGTTCTTCAATAGCACCCCTTGCCGCTTCAATATTTTTGCGATATTCTGTTTCTTCTTTATCAGTTTCGGCAATAATTTTTTCTAATTCGCCTTTTTTGTGGTTTAAAACACCCTCTTTAGTAGCAATTGTTTTCTTAGCATTATCGAGGTTACGCACTTTTTCTGCCATTTCTTCGTTGGCATCGCGAATGTGCTTTTCTGCCAATTTAGCCTCGAGTTGTTGCATTTCAATTTCTTTATTGATAGCTTCAAACTCACGACTATTTTTAACGGCCTCGCTTTGTTTTTCGTATTTTTTAATCAGTTCTTCAGCTTCTACAATCGCGGCTTTACGTCCTTCAATGTATTCAGCGATACCATTAATTTCTTCCTCAATACGCGTTTTGCGGCTGTTCAAACCTTGAATTTCATCTTCTAAGTCACTTACTTCCATAGGAAGTTCGCCCTTTAGAATTTGAATTTGATCAAGTTTGCTATCAATCTTCTGCAACTTGATGAGGGCCAACAATTTTTCTTCAACAGAAAAGTCCTTAACGGTAGCCATATGATTATATCTGATTATAGAGTTACAACAAATTTAAAAGTAATGTACAGGATTGGTACCCGTAGCACTACTAAAAATGGCAGCAAATGTAGGGAAATTGGCTCGCAAAACCTCGAAAAGCAATTCGGAGGTGAATTGTTCACTCTCGAAATGCCCTACATCGGCTATTATGATTTGACCATCAGCATCGAAAAATTCATGATATTTTACATCGGCTGTAATATACATATCGGCACCTGCACCAATTGCCCGCTTCGTTAAAAAGCTACCTGCACCACCACAAATGGCCACTTTTTGTATGCTTTCACGCACCATTTTAGTATGGCGTACCACAGGCACTTGCAGCACATCTTTAATCCACGCTAATGCTTCAACGGCTGTTTTTGGCTTTTGCCAACTACCCACCATACCACTACCCACCGCTTGATGCACATTGGCCAGGGGAATAATCTCGTACGCCACTTCTTCATACAGATGCGCTGCACGAACGGCGGCTAACACCTTGTTTTGTAAGTGTACAGG
>DMPB01000034.1:0-4173 GCA_003456175.1 Chitinophagaceae bacterium
GGTCGAGGCCGATCAGCTGCCGCGCCAGGCCGAGCGCATCGCCCAGGCCGGCGAGCAGTTCGTCGGCGATGTCCTCCACCGCGGCGCCGGCGGCGTCCATCACCGCGTCGGGCGAGGTGAGGTCCAGCGTGGCGAAATCGCGCGTGCCCAGGCGCACGGCGTCGGCGGCGAGCACGAAGTTCAGCCGCCGCTGCGCGTCCAGCCCGAAGCCCAGGCGCAAGGTATCGGCCCGCGCGACGATCGGAGTGGCCACGTCGAGGATGCGGCTGCCGTTGCGCCCGGCCGCCGCCCACACGCCCAGGCTGGGCAGGGCGAAGGCCTCGCCGCTGACGAGGTCGATGCGGAAGACGTCGGCGCGCGCCTCGACGCGCGCGTCGTAGTTGCCGAGCTCGATGGCCAGGCTGGGCGTGAGCCGCGGGTTGCCGCTCGGGCCGCTGTCGATGCGCAGCGAGAGCGTGAGCACCGCCGCGCCGCCGAGGCCGAAGCGCACCGTGTCGCCCACGCGCGCGCCGCCGAGCAGGGCCGCGAGGTGTTCGAGCCAGTCGGCGCGGCCGGTGTCGCTGGTGAGGATGCCGCGCACCCAGTCGGCCAGCGCCATCGCGCCGCGGGTGGGCAGCGTGGTGATCGGGAAATCGGGCACGGCGTCGCCGCTGCGCAGGCCGAGCAGGCCGGCCACGGCCACCAGCGCCGGGTCGGCCAGCGCGGCATCGGCCTGCGCCTTGACCAGCGACATCACCAGGTCGAGCAGCGCATCGTCGAGTTCGTCGGTGCCGTTGGCCGACACGCGCATGTCGCGCGGCGTGGCGGCGCCCGGCAATTGCAGCCCGGTGAGCGACAGGCCGAAGGCCGGGCCCTTCGGATCCGATGCCGAGGTGGGCAGGTCGACTTCGAGCCCGATGCCGCCGAGCCGCGCCTGGCCTCATGTTCGGATAAAATCGCATTTCATCGCCAGCAACGGTAAAAGTAGTGGCGCCTGCGAAACCTGATTGACCCCAGTTTGGATTAAAATCAACGCCAGCTCTACTGGTATAAGCACCACTGTAAATTGAAATTACATCTGTAGCGTTTCTGGTTGGAGGAGGCGAAGCTGGTGCTGCTGGTTGCGCAAATAGCTTTACCGAGGCAAGAACGAATGCGGCAAGTAGAATTCGTTTCATGTTCATTTTGGCAATTTTAAAGTTGAATAATGATGGCTGAAAAGCCTTGTACAAAAATTATAGTCAACGCATAGAAATGCTAATGTTTTCGTACAACTTCACTACATCAAATGGCGAAAACACATTAAAATCTCCTAAAAAGCACTACATCAACACTACATCATTTGATGTAGTGGCTTTAAGGTGCTGTGAAATGCAGTTTTTGTCGGCGAACTTGGTTTCTAGCTAAGGTGATTCTCTATGGGCTGCTTTTACAAAATCTGCTGCGATGTACTTTCTTTAAAGTAGTTGAGGTACACCTTACGGTAAATGAATATACCAACCGCTACAACAAAATACAGGTGTGATGGCTGTGTGCAATAACATTTACGTAAGTGAAATAACACACCTATTTTAGAGGTATGAATGTTCGTAGATCGTTACTCGGAAATCGGCTACTGGTAATTATTGCCCTCATTATTGTGGTAGTGAGTGCGTGGTATAGTCGTGAGCTGAGCAATGCATTGGCAACTACAGAGCGTTTGAAGGTAGAGCATTGGGTAGAAGCTCAAAAAACCATTTTAAACAGTGCCGGCACAGCAGATCAACTCAACTTGGCGGCCAGAATATCTGCAGATAATACCGATATCCCCATTATTGAAACCAATGAACAAGATATACTTACGGGTAACTTCATCAATATAGATAGTGCTAACGTGTCGGATACCAATGCTTTAAAAAGCTATTTGAAAGCGTTTAAACAGGCACATCCACCTATTATAATGGTAATTAGCGACTCGCCGTATCTGGCCAACAAGTACTATTATGGTGAAAGTAAGCTGCAAACAGCGATTGAGTGGTTCCCATTGTTACAATTGTTGGTGGTAGCTGTTTTTGTAGTGCTACTTGTGGTTAGTCAACGCACCCACTTTGTAAGTGTTCAAAACCAAACTTGGGCAGGTTTAGCCAAAGAAACAGCACATCAATTAGGAACTCCGCTAACCAGCCTGAAAGGTTGGATTGAACTACTCCGCGACGATGAAAAGCATAGTAAGCTGGTGGTTGAGATGGATAAGGACATTGAACGTTTGCAGCTGATCAGTGATAGATTTAGTAAAATTGGTAGTACGCCGCAACTACAAATGATAAATATTCCACAGCAAATTGAGCAGATGGTAGCTTACATGAAAAAGCGTAGCGGGAAAGGCGTACAGTTTGCTGTTGATTATACCGGCGATATTGAAGCTATGGTGAACCCGCCTTTATTTGATTGGGTAATCGAGAATTTGATCAAAAATGCACTTGATGCAATGCAGGGCGCTGGTAGTATTAACTTTACCATAGCGCAACAATCAGATAAAGTAACGATTACGATTGCCGATTCAGGAAAGGGTATTCCGAAACATGAAATTGCAAAAGTGTTCGATCCAGGATTTACTACTAAAAAGCGTGGTTGGGGCTTGGGTTTAACCCTCACCAAAAGAATTATTGAGTATTACCATAAAGGTAGTATTGCTGTAAAAAACAGTGAAGTAGGTAAGGGAACTACATTTTCTATTGTACTACCTGTTACAAGTGCATAGAAAAAACTTGGAAAAAAAAGCATGCTGGCTATATTTGCAGCCCGCTGCCCAGGTGTTGAAATTGGTAGACAAGCCACTTTGAGGTGGTGGTGCCCGCAAGGGCGTGCTGGTTCGAATCCAGTCTTGGGCACATTAAAAAGCGATACGTATGTATCGCTTTTTAATTTTAGAGCGTAATCGTATAAAGGCTGCATGTATGCATATATTTTGTAGAAGGTATTGTTTTATTCTACTGACGATACTTATGTTTAGTAATAACCTAATGGCTCAACGTAGCCCTGAAGCAATTGTTCAAGAAAACTTAGATGCTTACAACAAGCGAGATATCGAGGCATTTATGCAATCGTTTAGCGATAGTATTGTTGTTACCAATTATGCAGATAAATCTGTAATTGCTAAAGGATTGGTGCAAGTACGTGCCGTATATCAATCTTTATTCGATGCCTCTCCCCAGTTACACTCTACCATTCTCAAAAGAATTGTTTTTGATAATAAAGTTATTGATCATGAAAGTATTGTTGGTAGGCGTGGAGTAACAACACCTATTGAATTAATTGCTATCTATGAAGTAAAGGACGATAAAATTGTGGCAATGACTTTCATTAGAAAACAGTAGTTCGTAATAAATAATAAAAGTTATGGGGCGGCTCTACAGAGCCGCCCCATAACTTTTACGTAAGTAAAGCCTATCAAGCATTTTCTGTGGGTAATGTTTCATCTTTTTGCATTGCTATGCGGTAGAGTACGCATCCTAATGCCACAAAAGCTCCTACGCCTAGTAACATATAACCATTGTCGCCTAAAGCTTTTGTAAGTCCATGCTCTGCACTCAACGATTGTATAAATGTATCTGTGCTGGGAATAGATGATAAAATAGCTACTATCACACCAGCAATAGCGCCCCCAGCAACTAAGCCGGTGGCAAATAAATTGCCTTTGCCTAAATCTTCTTCTTCAGCACTTGCAGTTAGTTTTGAGTGTTGTTGCTTCTTGCGCCAATCTACAATACCTCTAATAGCTCCACCAATAAAAATGGTGAGTGTGGTACTAAGTGGCAAGTATACACCAACTGCAAAGCTTAATGCTTTAATGCCGCAAAGTTCCATGGTGATAGCAATAGCAGCACCTACGGTAACAAATTGCCAATCTAGGTTAAACGATAAAATCCCTTTTACTAAAGTTGCCATTAACGTTCCTTGTGGGGCAGGATATTTATCGGTGCCAATAGCATGGGTAATACCTTGTTGTAGCATTTCGGCACTGGGAGTATCCAATATTTTTACGGTAGCACCTATGGCTATAGAGCTTACAATGGCACCAATAAACAAGGCTATTTGTTGATAGCGTGGTGTAGCTCCAACAATAAATCCGGTTTTAAGATCTTGAGAAGTGGCGCCTGCATTAGCGGCAGCAATACAAATCATCCCACCTACCACTAACGCCATAGGTTCATA
>DMPB01000034.1:4470-5032 GCA_003456175.1 Chitinophagaceae bacterium
TGTGGCAATCGTCATACCGCTGATAGGGTTGTTACTACTTCCGATTAAGCCCACAATACGGCTACTTACAGTAACAAAAAAAGCACCAAACAATACTACCAAAATACCTAGTACAAGCTTACTTAAAATGCCTTCGCCGGGTACCTGAGGTAGAATGGTCATTAACAAAATCAGTGCAATGCTGCCAAAGCCAACAATTTTAATATTCAAATCTCTTTCGGTGCGTGGTACAACCATGTTTTGGTTGTTACCTGTTTTATTAATAGCGCCTAAACTGCCTTTAAACGAGCTAATGATAGTTGGTATGGTTTTGAACAAAGTAATAAAGCCACCAGCAGCTACAGCACCAGCGCCAATTTGCCTTACATAGGCACGATAAATAGCAGTACTCCAATCGCTGAAGTTATGACTTGCAGGATCCCAACTACCGGGGCCGCCAGCCGTTTGTAGATTGGCTAAATACCCCAGCTTTACTAACTGCGCTGCTACCACATCGGCAGGTACTAATGTGGCCAACAGTGGAATAAAAACAAACCAACTGAGTACGCCACCTGCTACTAAA
>DMPB01000034.1:5278-7195 GCA_003456175.1 Chitinophagaceae bacterium
ACTAAAACACCCGCAATACGTGGACCAATTATGTAACCTACACCTAAATACTCAGGCGTTATTTCGCTACTAATTTTTGCAGATGGAAAGTATTTGTTGGTTTGTGCCGTCATAAATGCTGGTGTTTCGGCTACTACCTTAAAAATCTTTTGTAGAAATGCATACACGGCTGCAACGCCTAGGCCTAAAAAGGCAGTTTGTGCAAAATTACCACCTTTTTCGCCTGCTTTTAAAACGCTAGCACAAGCGGTACCTTCAGGGTAGGGTAAGGTGCCATGTTCCTTTACAATCAACGATTTACGTAAGGGAATCATCATTAAAGTACCAAGAATACCTCCGAAAATTGCCAAGGTTAAAATGGTCATGTAATTGAAAATATTCGCACTGCTAGGGTTGCTTAAAAACAAAAATCCAGGTAGGGTAAATACAACACCGGCAGCAATACTTTCGCCTGCCGAGCCTGTTGTTTGAATGATGTTATTCTCTAAAATGGTAGTGCCTAGCAGCTTGCGACCAATGGTAATGGCAATCACTGCAATGGGTATACTTGCACTCACGGTTAAGCCTGCCTTTAAGGCAAGGTACACAGTAGCTGCACCGAAAATAACACCAAAAATACCGCCCATGAGCACTGCTTTGAGCGTGAATTCTTTCATGTTACTTTCATTTGGTACAAACGGCGTGAAGTTGCTACCAGAAGTAGCTGATTGTATTGGCGACGACATGCAGATGGTTTTAGTGATGCTTAAATGTAAGCAAAACCTTACTTATAGGGGCTATTGGCTAGGGTACATATATCGGCATTTGTTCCGGCTGCTTCGGGGTATCCGTACTGCGTACCGGCTTCCTACGGTCGCCGCCCTATGCATCCGGCAGCCAGTGGGCTGCTGCTACCATACTTCAACTTGCAGTATTCATTTACCGTAAGGTTGTACCACTTTTTTAGTTTTGTAATCGTATTTTGTTAATTTAATATTACGTAATAATTTACGGGCATTATTTTCAATCAATCATCAACTTAAACGCTTATGAAGCAAGTTTACCTTTTATGTGCTTTTGCTTGTGCGGCACTATTTTCAAATGCACAAATTGCAACCATTCATGGTACCGTTAACACTACGCAGCTAAACGGTACTGGTAGTCAGCAGTTTCACGTGAGTGAGTACTTGTATACGGAAGCTGAAATTGGAGCATCTAATTTCACAACTCCTGCCACATCTATCAAACGTATTAATTTAAATGTTAGTGCACTTGGTAACCCAACAACAATCAATAACGTTAAGATTTATTTGAGAGATGTACCTTCAACCACCACGCAGTTAGCAGCAAGTACTTATAGCACCACAGGTTACACAGAAGTGTATTCAGGTTCTTTAGTAGCTAATACTGTAGGTTGGGTAGGTGTTAATTTAACCACACCATTTGTGAGAACTAGTGGTAGCAACTTACAAATGATGATTGAAAGAACCGATGGCGTAACACCAACATTGCCAACTACATGGTTTTGCTTAAATGGAACGAACCTATCGCGTAGATATAATGGTGCAACTGCTTTGCAGGTTGGAACTACAGCACTCGCATTAAGTGCATTCAGAATTTCTGCACAATTTGTAAATGCTACCGACTTAAGCGTTGTAAGAATTGAAACGCTTGGTAAAATTCCAACGGTAGCAGCGTTCCCACATCAAATTAAAGCACTTGTACAAAATAGTGGTAGCTCAAACATACCGGCAGGTACACAAGTGTCGTTAGCTATTAGTGGTGCAAATACTTTCACTAATGTTAAAACAACTACAGCCTTAGCACCAGGTGCACAACAAACCATCACTTTCGATGCGGTTAATGCAATGGTAGCTGGAACCAATACCGTCACTGTAAGTGTTCCCGCTGACGATGTGACTTCTAATAATACCGCCA
>DMPB01000034.1:7419-8516 GCA_003456175.1 Chitinophagaceae bacterium
AATAATACCGCCACATTTACACAAACTGTTACCAATACTACATTTGGTTATCCTGATGCTAGTGATAGAAGTTCTAGCATTGGTTTTAACACAGGACAAGGATTGTTAGTTGCTGCTCACACAACGCCACAAACAATTCGAATTACTGGTATTCGTGCATTCATTACCACTACTTCAAACACAATTTTCGGTGTTGTTTGTGATGCAAATGGTGCAATTATTGGACAAACTGCTGATTACAGCGTTGTACCTTCTGATAGCTTGACGTATAAAACAATCAACTTTACAACTCCTATTACTGTTAACGCTAATAGTAACTTCTTTATTGGTATTGGTCAGCGCACAGGTACATACGGTTATTTCCCTCTCGGCACACAAGTTGAGAGTCCTGCTAGGCCAAACACTTTTGCATCTGTTACGCCAATTACCGGTGGTACACCATCATTCACTACTTCTCTTGGTCGCTTTATGTTAGAAGCCGATATTGAACAAGTAACCTTACCTGTTACACTCACAACTTTTAGTGGTAAAAAAGAAGCAAATAAGAATGTATTAGCTTGGACTACAGCTAACGAACTTAACAATAAAGGTTTCGAAGTGTTACGTAGTGCTAACGGTGGTAACTTTAGCAGTATTGGCTTTGTTGCTTCTAAAAGCACAAATGCAACAAGTGCAACTAACTACAACTTTATTGATGAAAAACCATTGAGTGGTACTAACTACTATCAGTTAAGACAAATTGATCAAGATGGTAAATCTAGCCTTTCATCTGTTGTAGTCATTAGAAGTGCTTCTCCAAAACTTGAAATTGCTAATATTTATCCTAATCCTACTATCAACATTATCAATGCTGTTCTGAATAACGATAAAGAAGAGCGTATTACCGTAACGATTACCGATATGAAAGGTAATGTGTTAAAGTCGCAAGCTTATAGCACGGTAGCTGGTAGCACAAATATTTCTATTAATGTGGCTAGTCTAAGTGCTGGTACCTATTTCTTGAAAGTGAATAATGAAGATGATAAGGCTATTCAGAGTGTTAAATTCATCAAGCAGTAATTTTTAGTTAATTCCTTTAATTATAAAATCCCATTGGC
>DMPB01000034.1:8776-11755 GCA_003456175.1 Chitinophagaceae bacterium
TGGCCAATGGGATTTTTGTTGGTGTGTGCTACATATTTACCGTAAGGTTACTCACTTGCGGCCAATAACACTTGCCATGCAGTAGCTACTTGTTGTTGCTCTAGCAAGCGTGCTGCATAACGGTGCAGTTCTTGCTCCATGGTATCTGGTGTAAGGCTGTAATACTGAAAAATATTGTTCACGGTATCGTCGTGAAAAGCTGGGTCTACTTCGGGTATTGCAGTAACATTGGCTAACATACCTAAATGATTGCCCGATAGCCATTGGCTATTACGAATACCTTGCGGTAAATGATCGATGCCGATACCCAATTGCGTATTAGGTTTTGGAACCGTAAATAAATTGTGCTCATTCACACGAACATACCAATCGCCACCAAGCCTTGCAATGTGTTCAATTTTTCGTTGGTCTATCATGGTACCCTCGGCATTAAGAATACTATCGTGTACATGCATTACCAATACCTCTGCTATAACTAGTTGGCCTGCGCCACCCTGTTCGCCTAAACTTTTCACTTCTTGTACTTTGCACTCGAGTT
This sequence comes from Chitinophagaceae bacterium, assembly GCA_003456175.1. GTDB lineage: Bacteria > Bacteroidota > Bacteroidia > Chitinophagales > Chitinophagaceae > UBA10646. The sequence continues at coordinate 9,315 of DMPB01000034.1, forward strand.
GTATTTTAGCTTCGGCCACCATGGGTGGCTTTATTTGTGTTGCAGCTTTTGGCGTAAAGCCTGCTTTCAAAAACTCATTAACCCCTTTCGGATATTCGCAGCTGCTCAGGCTCATTTGCTGTACCATAGCATAGTCGCAAATATTAATTACCACCTCTGGTACTGCTAATACATTTTCGAGGGTGTGCTTGGTGGTATTGTCGCGTCCACGGCGTGCCGGCGAAAAAATAACAATCGGTGGGTTCGAAGAAAACAAATTGAAGAACGAAAATGGACTCAGGTTCACATTTCCAGCTGCATCAATGGTACTGGCAAATGCAATTGGGCGTGGTGCAACAGCGTGTTGTAACCAAGCTTGTTTTTGCATTACGGGTAGTTCGGCAAGTGTAATCGTCATATCCAAAAATGGTTACTTTTTCTTTTGAAGTATAGAAAAGTTGGTTGCTTCTTGTACAATGGTATTTTCAAGCTTTCCTAAGCCATCTATTTCCATTGTAACAGTATCGCCTGGTTGTAGCCACTGTTCTTGGTAATCGGGGTTGTTAAGTTTGCCTGTACCATTTAATTCTAAGAAACAACCGGTTCCAACGGTGCCACTACCAATTACATCTCCTGCATGAATATCTACGCCATAGGCACAGCGTTCAATAATTTCTGCGAAAGTCCAATCCATATCTGCAACATTGCCTTCACTTACCTGAACGCCATTAACCCAGCAACGCATACCGAGGTTCCAACTTTTGCCTACATGTCCATCTTTACAAGGTACTTCATAATCAGTAAGCTCGTCAAGTGTTACCAACCAAGGGCCAAGCACTGTACTAAAATCTTTGCCTTTGGCAGGGCCAAGGTTTAACAGCATTTCTTCCATTTGTAAGCGGCGGGCACTCATGTCGTTCATAATCATAAGGCCACCAATGTATTCATCGGCTTGTTCGGCGGGTATGTTACGGCCATTTTTACAAACCACGATAGCTGCTTCTAGTTCAAAATCAAGCTTTTCGAAGTGGTCGGGCATACAGCGAATGGGGCCTGGGCCTTGTATGCTATTATGGTTGGTAAAGTAGAAGATGGGATATTGATCGAACTCGGGAATCATAGGAACTCCTCTGTTACGGCGAGCTGCTGCAACGTGTTGACGAAAAGCGTATCCATCGCGGCAACTGGTAGGGAATGGTACCGGACTCAACAGTTTGGCATTCGCTAATGGCAATCCGCTTGCGGTTGTAATTTTGCCGGCTACAATGGCTGCATTTACTTCTTGGGCAGTAGTAATTACATCGCTCCAATAATGTAGAAATAAGCCCATGCTACCGGGCAAGTCGGGGTGCACGGTATCGGTATTATAAAGATATCCTTCATGATAGAAGGCTAGTTGATCGTTACCTTGTGCGGTTAAGTAGCTAACAAGTTTCATATCGCAATCTGTATATTAAAGTATTGTGGGCTGCAAGTTGGTGTACTTCAACGATATAAAAAAGCTCCATCGCAAATACGATGGAGCTACTATGCTTTTGAACACTTAAAAAGTGTTAAGGTGTTATTTTAACTTGCTTTCGTCGCTAACAGTTAGTTTCCAACGACCTTTCTTACGGCGGCTGGCTAATACTTTACGGCCATTGGCTGTTTCCATACGCTTACGGAAGCCATGAACGCTTTTGCGGCGACGATTATGTGGTTGAAATGTACGTTTCATAAAAATGCTTTTTAACTAACCCAATAATGGAATTGCTTCAATCAGGTTACAGTCACCATCACTGCCACCTTGTGAAAGGAGTGCAAAAGTAGGGGTTACGAACGAAAAATAAAACGCTGCCTACATTAAATTTTGTTGTAGGTGTTGGTAAAGTTCATTTACGTAAGTGAAACCACTTGCTCGGCCGTAACAGCACTGCCATAAAAAAGGCTTGCTTTTTCGTTAAAACTAGTTACTGTATCGGTTGTAAAAAATTGTTGTGTTCCTTGTTGGGTAAGGCGTTGCTCCATGCTAGGATGGCGTTGTAAGTAATCGGCCAAGCTGTGGGCAACAATAGCGCCCTGCGAAATTATTTGTACATCTTGCGGTAAATGTGCTGCAATAGTGCTAGCAATTAATGGGTAATGGGTACATGCTAATAATACTGTATCTATATCGGGTGCCTTTTGTAATAAGGCTTGGGTGTATTTGTGCACATAATAATAAAGGCCATCGCCACTTAATTCGCCATTTTCAATAAGCGGTACCCACAATGGGCATGCCTGTTGATGCACTTGTACATTCGGGAAGAACTTAGCTATTTCTAGCACGTAACTTTCTGATTGTACGGTGCCGCTGGTAGCTAATACTCCGAGCTGTTGGGTGTGCGAATAGTTGCCAATAACTTCTGCAGTAGGTCGTATTACCCCTAATACGCGGTTTTGTGGTGCTAGCAACGGTAAGTTTTGTTGCTGTATGTTACGTA
>DMPB01000034.1:12008-12283 GCA_003456175.1 Chitinophagaceae bacterium
ATGTTACGTAGTGCCTTGGCCGATGCGGTGTTACAAGCTAATATTACCAACGGACAACCTTGTTTGAAAAACCATTGTACAGCTTCTAGTGTGTAGCGATACACAGTTTCAAAACTGCGGGTACCATACGGTGCACGGGCATTATCGCCAAGGTACAAATAATCGTATTGTGGTAAAGTTTGTACAATTTCTTTGAGCACGGTTAAGCCGCCATAGCCCGAATCAAAAACGCCTATTGGCCCATGTGCCGTATGGTTTTGGGTAATAAGCATGCT
>DMPB01000034.1:12508-13287 GCA_003456175.1 Chitinophagaceae bacterium
TGGGTAATAAGCATGCTTAACTAAGTACGTATAAAAAACCAATGACTTGACTAATAACCCCTACTGCAACCGCTAAGTATATTTGAGCATTGCTGTGCTCGCCTAGTAACAAGCGTGCCGATGCTGTTATGCCAAGAGCTAATAAAGCAATGGTAAGGTCGAGGCCAAAATTAATTTCGTACACAAAACAGGTAATAAGCATAGCGGTGAAAAGACCACTCACTCCCATGCCGTGCATACTTATTTTGAAAAAACTATTTGCAATGAGGCCTAGGCTAATGCAAATAAAGCTACCTAAAAAAAATGCCTTTGCTACCAAGGGCTGGTCGGTAAAGTTGCGACTGAGGTAATATACCCACCAATAAAAAAACATGGTGGCTATGTAGGGTATAATTCGCTCTTTTTGGGTGCGTAGCAAAATATTATCGCTAAAGCCGAGCCGCCACAATAAAAACACCACAAACGCAGGAAAAAACACCGTATTTACAAATACTACAACCAGTCGTTTGAGCATATCGATTTCGTCCATACCACTGAATTCATAGCTAAACCGTAAGCTTAACCAACCCATAAATATGATGGGCATAAAAAGTGGATGTAGCAAATAGCTGATTAACTTGGCAGGAAAGCGCCACCAAATAGTTACTTGCTGTTGGGCTGTACTGTTACTCATGCCCTGCAAAGCAAAACAAAAAAAGCATAACACGTATGTGCTATGCTTTTTTATTATATGGTTACCTTACGGTAAATGTTGGGTGCGTTAGCATTTGCCGTAAGGC
>DMPB01000199.1:0-1502 GCA_003456175.1 Chitinophagaceae bacterium
TGCGGTAAATATCATCTAGTGTAATTGCTTTTTTTTCTTGCGCTACAAGTAGGGTAGGTAAGCAGCAAAGTACTATCCAAAGTTTTTTCATACTGAAACAATTAATGCTCGCTAAAATAAGGTAGCAGGTTTATTATTTTTCATTTATTCGATAATCGGCGCTTAAAAGGGTGCTGTATACACCTTACGGTAAATGACAAACGCCGCAAGAAACTTGCGGCGTTTGTGCCAGTTGTAACTACGACACAATTTACTTTTTAAGGATAGTTTTCACTGCCTTATTACCTTCATCGTCGGTATAAGTAATGAAATATTGACCTGTAGGATAAGCCGATAAATCTACATTAGTTTGAGTTGTACCAGATTTTACCGTAAGGTTCATCAAGAACTTACCTTCGGCATTACTTACAGCTAAGTTACCTAAGGTGGTAACGGCAGGGAACGATACCACAACTACACCTTGCGTTGGGTTAGGCAACACTTCGAACTTAACCGATTTTCTCGGAGTAACTACCACAACGTTCGTATAGGTAAGCTTACCATCGTTCGCTACAAACTGAACGCGGTAGTAGGTGGTTTGTGATAATGGTTTGGTATCGAGAAAATCGTAAGTAGACTTACCAGCAGCGGCAACCGTAGCAATAGGTTCAAATTTCTTGTTATCGGTACTGCGTTGTACGATATAGTTTTTAATATCATTATCGCCACTAACATTCCACCATACATTCACTTGGTTAGCTTCGTTACGTGCAGCATTAAAACTAAGTAGACGTATTGGCAAGGTAGCACCAGCTACCACAACTTGTACACCGCGAATACCAAAGTTAGTAGGTGCCTTGTATATAGTGTCATAAGGAGCAGTTTGTGTTGTTACAGTAGTGTTATAGCCACTAATGTCTGTAAAACGGAGGAGTGGCGTAGATGCTTTAACAGCATAAAGTGTTACTGTGCTTCCGTTGGTAGTACCTGTTAAACCTCTGTATGCACCGCCGACATCAATAACACCGTTTGCTACCCACTGACCATTCGTACCTAATGAGTATTTTTTAATTCCAGTTGGTGCGGTGCCATCATCTGCCAAATACATGGTATTGATACCAGATGGGCCGCCTGGTAAGCTTGTCATATAAATACTATTCACAGTAATATCAACTGGCATACCAGGTAAACTTTGCATAGCATTACCAGTAGTTGTTGGAAAACCGGTTAAAAAACCAGCACGTACTACTTGGCCAGAAGCAGTACCAATGATAAGATTGCCACCGAATGTTTGTATTGTTCTTAAATTAGTTACTGTATTAGAAACAAGCGTTGCATTTTGGTTATTTATGCCCGTGTTACCTAATGGTACATAACGCACCCCTAACGCACTGCCTATCACCCAGAAGCTACTACCATCGTTCGATGTAGCCGCTCTAACATTACCTACAGAATTAGGAATATCTAACAATGTACTTGTATTAATAGTACCATCGTTACTGATGCGACCAACTACACGATGT
>DMPB01000199.1:1776-3159 GCA_003456175.1 Chitinophagaceae bacterium
TTGTATCACAAGAATAGCCTGTTACAATAAAAAATCTACCATCAGCGGATATAGTAATGTTGCCATCGTTAGAAGAACTACCTTGTACCGTAATTTTTTTATTACTACCCGTAAGCTGTTCGTCTTTAAATGGCAATTCAACTGTTTGTACAATGGTACCTGTTGGCGTTAACTCAAGCAAAGCTATGGGAGCGGCTTTACTAGAAAGTGTTACCAAACCATCTCCCACTCTTGTAATCACCAAATTGCCTTGTGTAAACGGCGTTTGAGCTGTTGCTGCACTCTGGAATGAAAGTGCTGCAACAAAAGCGTAAAAAAATCTTCTCATGCAGTTTGTTTTAGTTTGATGGTGAAGATAAGTATTAAAAACTGCACATACTACTCTCCAAACAAGGCATATTTTGATTTTGGTCGCTTACTTGTAAACAATGTTGCACCTCTTAATTTCAAAGCCTCATGATTGGCTTGATTTATAGGGTACATTTTGCCTTTGAGTTCTGTGATAGCTTTAATTTTCTGCAGCTTCTTATTTTCAAAGTACATTTCTAAGGCATCGGCGGTTGCTCTATTAACTCCGATATACTTGTTTTCTTTATCGAGTGGATAGTACACCGTTTCTGCACCACCTTTGGCTCGTAAGAAATTAATTTCACCATCAATAAAATAACCGGTAATTACTCGTCCTCGCACTTGATTTAAAAAACCATTGTTAGCATCGTTAATAGTGAGTGCGTTTTCGTACACCAAAATTTGATGTGGTTTCTGATTTTTAGTGAACAAGTACATGGTATCGCCAGAAATTTGATTTTCTTGTGCCCATGCTATCGGATTTTTAAACAATCGAAATACACTATCGTATTGATTATAAAACATACTATCGCCAACGGCCTGCAACGAATCGCTGAAAATACGAACGTTGTAATAGGCTTCGAGATAACGATTTCTGTTACTATCAATAGCAACTTCCTTAGCATCGAGCCAGGCAACGCTATCGGTAAATAATACATTTCTAACAGCCCTTTCAGGAATTAAATCACTAAGCTTACTTGAAAAAATAGTATCGGCTGCAATGAAAATGCTATCGCTTTCTTGTTTGATAACCGCTACTGGCGATTCAGTTGCAAGTAAACTTCCTGCTTTTTTATTGGCTTTCACATTATTAGCAAACAGTTGCGTGCCTTGTGCCGTATCGGTAATTATAACATTGCCTCTAGCTTCGCTAAAACCCGATGCATCATCGCTAGCAAATTCATCGGCTATCAGCGTGGTGCTACCATCTTGTATTACTGGTCGCTTTCCGAAATAAGCTTTTTTATTCTTTAAATCGTAGTAACCATCTTTAGTGATGACTTTTTGAGTTTTGGTAGTAATGGTGGTAGGTAT
>DMPB01000199.1:3396-4066 GCA_003456175.1 Chitinophagaceae bacterium
AGTAATGGTGGTAGGTACTACAAAAGTTGCCAACTCAGAGTAAGTATTATACAATAGAGTATCGGTAGTAATATTATACTGCGGATCTCTTAACCGCACTTTTCTTTTGAAGTATATATCGCGTGTTTCGCCGTAGTACCAACCTTGTTCACTTGTAAGTATTGTTTTGCCATTCACAACTTTACCACCATTTTTATAGATGCCCAATTTTGAATTAACATCATACTCTAACTCGTTGGTGGTAAGTATGCCACGGCCATCGGTAAGCTTAACATTGTTATTCAGATAAGCTTTTCTCTCTTTACCCAAATAGCGAACATAGTCGGCATAGGTATGCACACTATCTGCATCATTAATATGCACTTTACCAAATGCTTCGAGCATGTTCAGAGTTTTATTCAAAACCACGCTATCGCAATCAAACAGGGTAGTGCCTTGTTGTATGCGAACTTTTCCGGCTGCACTTTGAAATTCATTTAAGCTATCAGGCTGAAAAAAATTGAGTCGGTCGGCTGCAATAATGCGTATGATTTTTCCTTGCTTACCACTATCTGTTACAGCTGTTGTAACTGGCGCTTGTGCTTGTACCGTGTTATACCTTACGGTAAATGTTATTAATGCGAGTATAAAAAATACAAATTGCTTCATTGCGTTATCATTTGCCGTAAGG
>DMPB01000199.1:4294-6202 GCA_003456175.1 Chitinophagaceae bacterium
TTGCGTTATCATTTGCCGTAAGGCTAAAAAAATGCTTCGCCTTATTTCGACGAAGCAAAATAACTATGTAGTTACAATATTTACTGTAAAGGTTACTTAAAACTAAGGCTTAGTAGCTGGCTTTTTCAAACTATCTACCGGAAGCGGCTGTGTTAGATAATTGCCTTTATCTTTTTTGCCAAAAACCGATACGTTCACATAGCGCTTCGGATGTGCTCTAAGATCGTCTAATAAAATATTTAAACTCAATAACGTGTTTGCTAAATTTTGGTATAAGGTTTCATCGTTCAATAGCTTGCCTACGGTACCTTCTTTACTGTTAACCTTGGCAAGGGCTGTGTTCAAGCGGTCTACACTAATGTTGAGTTTGTTTACCACACCATCAATATCGGTTTTGCTGAGTTTGTTGGTGGTAGCCTCTACATTGGTAAGCGTTTGTGTAATTTTATCGTTGTTAGCAGCAAGATTTTTAGTGAAAGCTTCTACATTTTTCATGGTTTTGCCCACGTTACCTGTTTGATTGTTAAGCATTACCTCTAGCTCTGCCGATGTTTTGGCCAAGTGTGCGGTGGTGGTAACCAAATTGGCAATTACCTGCTGCAAGTTGCCCTTTGTATTTGGATCTAGTACCGTATTAGCATTTTTTAATAATGTATCTAAACTAGTAAGGCTGCTTGTAATTTTAGCAGTAACAGGTTCTAGCTTTTGTGTTAAATCGCCAAGTAGTCCATTGATATTGGCACTGCGGAGCGTGTCACCGTTTTTAATCCAATTGGTGTTATCACCTAGTTTAATATCAATGCTGCTGGTTGCAAGGGGATTGGTATTGATAACCGCTACAGAATTATTAGGAATTTTATACGCATCGAGTAGTTTGATGGTAACAATAATGTTGTTCAGGTATTGCTCATCGGCCTCAATTTCGTATACCTGACCAATTTGCAAACCGTTGGCAAATACAGGGTTGCTTGGAACCAACCCTTTTGTATCGGTATACTTTGCGTAAATGAACGTACCTTTTTTAAATAAATTTCTACCTTTTAAGAAGTTGAAGCCAAGTACCAACAAGGTAATTGCAATTACGGTTAAGGCGCCAACTTTTGTTTCATTATTAATTTTCATACCGGTTCTGCTCTTAAAGCAAGCTTGGGTTGATGGTTTAAATTACATTACGAAAATACACTTGCACTGCTAACGATGTGCAGATATTTATGTAAAAGGTAAGCGGTACGCCTATGGCGTACCGCTTACCTTTTTGTTCCCGTTGGTCATTTACTGTAAAGCAAATACTACTACCACTTCAAAATGAAGCTTGATTTTTTTAAAATCTACTTGAATACCAGGGTCTGTAAGGCCTGCATTATCTTCTAATTTCATCATTGCATTCGCATACATTCTTGGCTGTGGCTCAAATGCTTGTTCAGACGGTTCGTTGATGGTAACCGCAACACCTACCTTTTCATTCACAGCGCCAGCCAACTTTTCGGCTTTTATTTTAGCAGCTTTAATAGCTTCTATTTTAAGTTGTTCACGATATTCTTTCAGTTTGCTATGTGTTACTTTGGCAATGAAAAAGTTACTGGTAGCTTCATCATCAAGCTTGTCAACTACTTGATCAATTTGTTGTGGCGTTTTTACTTTAACCCAATAACTTACTGTTGCTTTCATGTCGGGGTTTTCTTTTTTTCGCTTACGCAAATACCAATATTGATTGGTATAACCACTGGCACTGCTCAGCGAAATCTCCTTGTCTGTTAATCCTAAACTTTGCATAGCAGTAAGAAAACGTTGCTTTATCTGCTCAATTGTAACCTTGCCAACACCTTTTTTATCGTATTCTGTCAAATCAATTTGCAGATATATTTCATCGGGTACAAGCTCTAGTTCGGCACTACCAGTTACGTTAAT
>DMPB01000199.1:6437-10106 GCA_003456175.1 Chitinophagaceae bacterium
CGGCACTACCAGTTACGTTAATGGTACGCGGAAAAGGATTGCTGTTACTTTGTGCAAAACCAATACTAGTAATGCATAGCGCCATAATGGCTACAAATAATTGCTTCATAAATGTTGTTTTTTGAAGGTTAGAAAATGAAAGTAAAAAACTTAATCTTACTATTTTTCTAGTAAGATGTGGTTGTGTTTGCAATTACACAAAATGAAAATTAACTTCAGAAAGGCTTAACAATTTGTTTACAACCCTATTTTTGTCGACCGCCAATAAAACCACGCTGTAAATGACACTATTGGAACGATTGAAACAGGTACACTTATTCCGACGTGTAGTGTATGGGGTAGTAGGTGCTGTTACCTATCCGGGCTTGGTCTTGGTGAACAAGATTAAGATTGAAGGAACAGAACATTTAAAAACCCTACCACGCAATAACGTATTATTTGTTAGTAATCACCAAACTTACTTCGCCGATGTAATTACCTTCTTACATATTTTTTGTGCGGTAAAGTGGCGTAAAGACAATCGCTTGGGACTACCATACTATCTTTTGAACCCATTCACGAATGTGTATTACGTAGCTGCCGAAGAAACCATGAATGGTAGTTTTATCAGCAAAATTTTCAAGTTAGCAGGAGCCCTTACGGTAAAAAGAACATGGCGAGCCGACGGACAAAATGTTCAACGTAACCGCGATGAAAGTGATACACAGAAAATTGATGAGGCTTTAGCTAAAAGTTGGGTTATTACCTTCCCACAAGGAACAACAAAACCATTCGCCCCAGGCCGTAAAGGCACAGCGCATATCATAAAAAACAACCATCCTATTGTTGTTCCTGTAGTTATCAATGGTTTTTGGAGAGCTTTCAATAAAAAAGGATTAGCCTTTAAAAAGAAAGGTTCTATCTTAAGCATTCGCTTTAAAGAGCCACTACAACTCGATTATACTAAACCTGTAGACGAAATTCTTGACGATGTAATGGATGCTATCGAACAAAGTAAGCGTTTTATGCTTAAAGGAAAACATCATCTCATGAATATGATTGATAAGTAAGCACAGTGTTAATGCACTAAACATAAGAACGGGCAGCGAAGCTGCCCGTTCTTATGTTTATGGTTACTATGTTATTCATTTACCGTAAGGTGCTTGTATTACAATTTATAATCTAGCTTACCTAAATATCGTAAGGCATAGAAGATAGTGCTTAGGTGCATGCTTTGTACAATACGTTTTTCTTCAATTAGCTGAATCAGTTCTTCGATACTAATGAGTAATACTTCAATTTCTTCATTGGCATCTAAGGCTTGTGCTTGCATAAGTCGTCCGCCAGTAGCGATAAACATGTGCATGAGATTAGCATTGGTGCTGGGGTTCGGACTAATACGTCCTAAGTAATGAACGGTTTCAAAAGCATAACCTGTTTCTTCTAAAAGCTCTCTGCGAATAGCAGTTTCTAAATCGGCATCGGTAGCATCTACACAACCACCCGGTAACTCGTAGCCAACTTCGCCTAAAGCATGGCGATATTGAACTGCAAGAATTACTTTATTGTCTTCCGTTAGCGCTAAAGCGGTTACCCAAGGTGTGTAATCGAGTACGTAATAGGGCGAAACAAGGGAACCATCGGGCTTTTGAGCAGTTTCTTTTCTGGCATTGAACCAATTATCTTGGTAGATATAAGTGGAATCAACGGTTTTCCATTTCAAATGATCGTAAGACTTATCTAAGCTGCTCATTGTATTTGTTATTTAACGTTGGCTACCACTTTGGCACCTGCTTTTTTTGCACTCTGCATAATGCGAAATACTTCGCCATAATGAGCAATAGTATCGGCATTAATTACTACGGAAGGTGTATCCATAAAGGCTTTCACTTTGTCAACCTCCATCTTTAACATACTATCTAACATAGCCAAATCTACTTGTTGTTGCCCCAGAAAAATGTGTTGCTCTTTATCAATACTTACCACAATCGACTGCTTTACTTTTGTATCAGCTTTGCCTTTAGGGTTGTTCACCTTCACCACATTGGGGTTAGCAAGTGTTGATACTATCAAGAAGAATAATAGTAAAATGAACAAGATATCGTTCAAAGCACCATTATGTATTTCAGGATGACTTCTTAGTCGCTTACGAATATTCATGTACAACAGTTTAAAGGCCGAAGCCATTCATTATTAGCGGGTAGGCTCTTGCAGCATATCGATAAACTCTGCACTCGACGCTTCCATTTTATTAGCCGTTTTATCTACTTGCGTAGTTAAGAAGTTGTGCATTACATAAGCCATTAAGCCAATAATTAAACCTGTAGCACTGGTAACCATTTTAACATAAATACCACCTGCAATGGTATTTAACTCAAAGCCACTGTTATTAATGTTATAAAACAATTGAATCATTCCAAAAATGGTACCTAAAAAACCGAACATGGGTGCTATACCTGCAATCAGGCTAAGCACGCCAAGGTTACGTTCCATTTTGTACATTTCTAGCTTTCCAACGTTCTCCATGCTTTTTTCAATAGCATCAATAGGCTTACCAATACGCTGAATGCCTTTGTCTATCATACGAGCCACAGCATTATCGGTATTTTTCGCAAGGGTACGAGCTGCGGTTACATTACCAGTAACAATATTGTCTCTAATTAAATTCATAAAGTTGGGCTCTACCTTACCTGCTTTACGAATAGCCATGAGTCGTTCAAAAAAAACAAATACACATACCACAAACAGTAAATACAGGGGATACATCAGTAATCCCCCTTTATTCAATAAATCGAACAAGCTAATTTTTTCAGCAGTAGTAGCAACGGCTGCTGTTGCGTTGTTCACAGCCTGAAGCAGTATTCCCATATCTGGCATATTTAATGGTAGCAAAATAACCCCTTGCTGTATGTAACGTACGGTAAGTGGATAAATTGCTTGTTAATGTTTTGCTTATACAAATTAGTGGTATACTTACGTAAATGATCGCCCAAATATGGTACTTTGATTAGCCCAAACAATCGCTTAATGCTGACAAATTGCCCGATACATGGCTGCAATATTGGATGGCACTGAAATTGACAATCATTACATCCCCCAAGATATTTGGAATAGCGACAATGGGGCTGACAATTTGACTATTCGAAAAGATTAATTTGAATACTATGACTTGGAACAATATGGCTTTGAAGGCAGAAGAAGATGCAGAATTTTTACCCATTATACCGCTCAATGAAAATGATGCCGATGATGCAGCATTGGTTGTGCCAGATACTTTACCCTTGTTACCGCTTAGAAATACGGTTCTATTTCCAGGTGTTGTAATACCCATTACCGTAGGCCGCGATAAAAGTATTAAAGCTGTGAACGAAGCCTACAAAGCCGATAAATTAGTAGGGGTGCTTGCGCAAAAAGATGTAAATATTGAAGACCCTCAACCAACAGATTTATGTAGCATAGGCACCGTAGCTAAAATCATCAAACTTATTAAAATGCCCGATGGCGGTACCACCGTTATCATTCAAGGCAAAAAGAAGTTTTCGGTAGAAGCAATTGTAGCAACCGAACCCTATTTTACCGCAAGGGTAACCTTACACACAGAAGACATTGTAAAAGACGATAGCGAGTTTGATGCACAAGTGAGCAGTATTAAAGACTTGGCAACACAAATCATACAGCTATCTCCCAACT
>DMPB01000199.1:10355-11829 GCA_003456175.1 Chitinophagaceae bacterium
CCCAACATGCCTACAGAAGCGGCAATTATTTTAAAGAATATAGAAAGTCCTTCTTTCTTAATCAACTTTGTAAGTAGCAACCTTAATTCCGATGTGCAAGCCAAGCAGCAATTACTTGAAATGCAGCACATTCGTGAACGTGCAGTGAAGTTGATTGAATTGTTACAAACAGAATTACAATTTGTAGAACTTAAAAACAAGGTTACCACTAAAACTAAAACCGAACTAGATAAGCAGCAGCGTGAATACTTTTTGCAGCAACAACTAAAAAGTATTAAAGAGGAATTAGGCGGCGATAGCAACGAACGTGAAGTGGCAGAAATGAAGAAAAAAGCTGAAACCAAAAAATGGACTGAAGCTGCCAAAACTATGTTTGATAGTGGTATTGCTAAGCTAGAACGCATGCACCCAAGTACACCCGATTACTCTGTGGTGTACAATCACCTCGATTTGATGCTTAGCCTACCATGGGGCGAATTCACAGAAGATAATTACGATTTAGTAAAAGCACAAGAAGTGCTTGATGCCGACCATTACGGCATGCATAAAATAAAGGAACGTATTCTCGAATACTTAGCAGTACTTAAGCTTAAAGGAGATATGAAAAGCCCGATTCTTTGTTTTGTAGGCCCTCCAGGTATTGGTAAAACAAGTTTGGGCCGCAGCATTGCACATGCTATTGGGCGTAAATACGTTCGTGTTAGCCTTGGCGGCTTGCATGATGAGAGTGAAATTAGAGGGCATCGTAAAACTTACATTGGCGCTATGCCTGGTCGCATACTGCAAAACATCCGCAAGGTACAGAGCAGTAATCCGGTTATGATTTTAGATGAAATCGATAAAATTGGGGCCGACCATCGTGGCGACCCAAGTAGTGCCATGCTCGAAGTGTTAGACCCCGAACAAAACAACACTTTTTACGATAATTATTTAGAGTTAGAATACGATTTGAGTAAGGTGCTATTTATAGCAACTGCTAACAACATTGCAAGTATTCAGCCAGCACTTCGCGACCGTCTCGAAATCATTGATTTAAGCGGATACGCTATTGAAGAAAAAATTGAAATTGCCAAACGGCACTTGCTACCTAAACAACGTGAAGCACACGGTTTAGAAAAGGTAAAAGTGAATATTTCCGATAAGGTGCTTGAAAGAGTCATTGAAAGTTATACCCGCGAAAGTGGTGTTCGTGAACTTGATAGGCAACTCGCAAGCATTATGCGTAATCAGGCGAAAGAATTTGCCATACACGGCAAGGTAAAACCCACAGTTACTGCCGACGATATTGAACGCATCCTCGGTATCCCTCGTTATAGTAACGATATGTATAAAACTGCCAACATGCCCGGCGTAGCGGTAGGGTTGGCTTGGACTTACGTTGGTGGCGATATTCTATTTATAGAATCACTGCTAAGCGAGGGTAAAGGTGAACTCAAACTTACCGGTAACCTTGGTAATGTAATGAAAGAAAGTG
>DMPB01000199.1:12026-12506 GCA_003456175.1 Chitinophagaceae bacterium
AGGAAATCTTAGCATGACTGGAAACCTCGGAAATGTAATGAAAGAAAGTGCTACTACTGCTTTGAGTTACCTGCAAGCCAATGCTAAAAAAGTAGGCATTGATGCAACAGATTTTGGTAAATACAACATCCATATTCACGTTCCAGAAGGTGCAACGCCCAAAGATGGCCCTAGCGCCGGTGTTACCATGCTTACCGCCTTGGCAAGTGCATTTACCGCAAGGAAAGTAAAACCATACCTTGCTATGACTGGCGAAATAACACTACGCGGACAAGTATTGCCCGTTGGCGGTATCAAAGAAAAAGTGTTGGCAGCAAAGCGTGCTGGTTTAAAAGAGATTATTCTTTGCTGGCAAAACGAGAAAGATGTGAACGAAATTGATAGCAACTTCATTAAAGGATTACAATTTCATTATGTAAAAACAATGCAACAAGTACTTGATTTGGCGTTAGTGTAATTTTTTTTGTTTTTTTTCACAAA
>DMPB01000031.1:0-7355 GCA_003456175.1 Chitinophagaceae bacterium
TGGTGTAGTAGTTTATTGTGTAGAGATGTTTTGTTGAAAATGTCGTACGTGTGGTTGAAATCATAGTTGTTGATTTGTACCAGTTTCCACACATCTTCACTACTCCAGTCGTAGATCGGGAATGCACGATAAGCATTTTTGAACTCCGCGTGGGTGGTTACAAAAGCATCATTCTTCTTGGTGGCAATCACTCGGTAACGTCGTAAGCTTTCTTGGGTGCGAATGCCTGTGAGGTAGACTACTTTTCCGTGTTCTGGGCCATAAGCCGAACTCATCCAATCTTGAAACGACTGTCCGAAAACAAAAGTTGGATGCGAGGTGATACCATAAGACGGTAAAGCTCTTACCCACAAGTCTTTTTCTTCAGGGTGCCAACAATACCAATAAGGCTGATCATTGCTGCAAGCATTTCTATGTTTTACAGGCAAGCAGTACCACTCTAAAAATACATCGGGGTTGTTCCGTACACGCTCTACATACTCAACGGTTGTTGGGTGTATGGCTTCTTCGTCAACAAAAATGGCATGTACTGGTAGCTTGTTGAGTTCTCTAGCTACTTCAATGGTGAGGTTGAGAACGGCCGTACTGTCTTTGCCACCGGAAAACGATACAATAACTTTATCGTAGTTCCGGTAGCAGAAACGTACCCGCTCTTTGGCGGCCTCGTACACATCTTGGTCGAGGTACCGCTTTTGGCGGACTTTCATGGGGTTTGGATATTGGTTTAAAACGGGTTATTGGGTGCGGATAGCATCAATATGTTTGGCAGAAACACCATCTACAATCGTTCTGTTAATCATAGGGTGTTCTTCATCTTTAGGACCAAAATCGCTATCGGGGTGATATGCGATCACATCCATGGTAGAGGTATCTGTTTTAAAACAGTGTGGGCCATCCGTATGAATGATAAAGATGGTACCTGGCACGAGTGGAATTTTACCGTAAGGGGTAACACATTCTCCAGCCCCACGAATTACTACACCCACTCTGATGGATGGATGCGTGTGCATGGTTTGATAAATACCGGGTGGAAAATGTAAGTGGTTAAGGCATGCATCGCCAAACTTTACGGGTGGTATCAATAGCGAATCGGTGCAACCATCAATGTATTTGAGGCGCCCTTTTTCTTCTACTGGTCCACCAATGAGTAACACACCATGAAAGTTTTGGCGTTCAATAATGATGGCTTTGGCAGCACTGTTGCCGGTAATGGTGTAACCGTTCACAACAGATGCATAATAACCTTTCGGTAAATGGTGTACTGCATCGCCATGAATAGTGCTGCTACCCTCAAATTGGTAGATGAAGTAGGTACTACCCTCTTTTGTTAAGAAAGTTTGTTGCCCTACCAAAGCATGTAATCGGGTTGGAAAGGTGTCGGTAGAATGGTCGGCTAATAGTCCACCATGCCACTGAAAGGCTGAAAAAGCTGGGTTCATATGATAATTGGGTTAAGACACGTCTATGTCTTCAATAAGCCACATCATAGCATCCTCAAGCTTTTCCAAATTGTTTTCTTCTTTAATGAAATTGAGCGCTTTGGTTAATTTGGTTTTGTTGTCGTGCAGCATTGTTAGTTCAAATACTGCATAATCGTCGTGGGTTGCCGATGGTTTGCTACTAGGCTCTTTTGAAGCTGGTTCCGTTGGCAACAGGTCAGGAATGTCGATATTGAGTTCAACACCCTTTAGTTTGATGCCCCAATCTTTGATTTGAGCACCCCAATCATCATTTAATAATTGGATATCCCACACCCCCGAGTGATTGTTATCCAACAAAACGAATTTTTCGCGTTGTTCCTCGGTAAGTGTATCTCCGTAGATGATCCAGTTACTGGGGATGGTTTCATAGCCAAGCTCAAGCAAGGCTTTGTACCGTTGTTCACCAGCAAGCAACATCATGTTTTTACGAGAGTGCACCACCAAGGGGTTTACCGTCATGATCTCGGGGTCATGTTTGAGCGACTTCACCAGGTCGTCAAAATCATGTGGAGCAATGCTCCGAGGGTTTTTCGGATTAATCGAAACGAGGGATAGTGGGATTTCTTTGGTTGCCATCGTGACGCAAATCTATAACACAATGTTGTTAATTTGTTTCATTTCGCTAAAAAAATTAGTATAGATTTGTATTCCATAGGATTCATAGTAGGCACAATAAAGCCCCTTCATTCTTGGAGGGGCTTTGGTAACATTTGTATTGCAAAATTCTTGCAGTATTAACCATCTATGAAATAACTACTGTCCTTTAGTTTCAAGAAATTCCTTTTGAGGTATATTTTTTTTTCTATCGAATGGGATAATAATTTGATTAGCTATATCCTGATCTTTAAAATATTTCATTAAGCTCATGCGCTTAGTTTTGTAATCTTTTAGATTATCACCATTCTTGTCATAATGAAATATATTAAATCCACAAATTTTTTCATGATTGACAATTTCCGATAAGATATCTTGATCACTTTTTCCTAATGAATGACCAATACTAAAAACTTGAAATCTCCCACTATTTAAAAATTGTCTTAACTGAAATAAATAATAGTTATTAGAATACTGTTCGTATTTAAAATGCTGTGATAACTCCAAGTTTTCCTTATCAATGATTGAATTATAGACTATACTGTTTATGTTGGAATATCCCATAATTACGGAACTGTAATCATTAATATTTCCATGTATGAAAATTTCTATAAAACCTCCTTTTAAATAGCTCGATGTTGTATTGGTGTAGTTGAAGTTAAGTATACAAATGTTATCTATTTCTTCCCTTTCAATATAATCATTATTTTCCTCAATAGAATGAATTCCAAATCCAAAAAGATCTGTGCTAGGACGCAAGTCGTTAACTATTAGAGGCCACTTAAATAATTCCTCCATTTCCCTGATTGGTTCATGTTGATTCAATTCCTTTAACTGTGATAAATAATCAATGAAATACTTTTTAATATTCGTAAGGCTTTGATTCAATTGTATAATCTCATCGGCAACACTGTCTATAATAATTTTCCCATTCTGAGATACTATTTTTGACAATGCATCGAAGTACTCTATTTCAATGTCCACCCACTTAGTATATGATTTTCGAACTAGTAAAAGAAAGAATGGGTCTTTACTATCTATTCCGAAATACTTATAATCCTCTGACGAAAATAAACTCAATAATTGCCCATTTGAGTTTAGTTCTATTAATCTATTTAAGTTATTTACATTTTTTATTGACAGAAATTCGTCCTCATAATCACTCTGATTCTTCAATTTACCAATAACCTCATTAAAGTAAGCAACAATAAATTGATCATATCTTGTTTCATACCCATGTGCAAGATCAAATCCATTTCCGATAATAATCAGTCTATTCATAAAAGTTATTACATTCAGTTATAGGTATATTTGCAATTTTAATTTGGAAACTATGTGATTTTAATAATTTAAATTCAAAAATATGTCTGATGATTTAACAACTCTGGCCGGTGAAATACTTCATTACAGATTTGCCTCTGAATTCCAAATTCATTGCGCTAAAGAAGGATACGATGTTCAATTTTATTTTTTTAAAAAAAGAAATGAACCATATTTTGATGCATCTGTCGAGTGTGAGACAAAAGATAACATAAAAGTTTGCAGATATATACAATTTAAAGGTAAGTATGCTGGTAAATGTAGTTCAAGTGATTTAATCATTAAATCTGGGAACCATTTTGAAGCAATTTCTGCCAAGAAACCTTATGACACCATTAAAGTAATACAAAATAAGAATATAAACCCATTGACTGGGAAATCGAAAATAACCATTACCGATGAAAATTACGATGTGAACAATCAGACAGACTACCCAGGCTGTGTAATCGTAATTAATCCAAATATTGATGATATGGACGATTTAGATTCTTTTATTAAGAAATATGACCCTTTGTTACATAGTTTTAAATATTACTTCACAGATCATTATGTTTTACAAAAAAAGAAAATTGAGAAAAAATTGGAAAATGAGCAAAAAGAGATAAAGATTTCAGACATGGAAAAGTGTAAAAACTTTGATTCATTGTTTGAGCTTCTTTTTAGAAGTGAATTTAAACGTTCCTAAAGTATCCTTCACAGGTATAAAAGATTGATACAAAAGAATTCATAGTGATAAACATTGTTGTACAGGTATTTTATGTTTTATGCAATAGGATTCAGTAAATTCTTCAAAAGTTTTGCCTTCCATTTCGCTATAAATCTGTGATGCAATTGTTTCTATTAAATTGAAATACTCATCCTTTAAAAACTGAAATAGTTTTGCATCATAGGCTCTGGCCATCATCCTTGCACACTTTAGCTCCCTAAAAACTTTGAACCCTAGTCTAGCATAAACAAATTTCATAAAAAATTCTCTTACAAATTGAGGTTTTACATAATTATCCATTACACATCTGTTAACTCCTAACATGTCAGCTAGTCTGTAAAACCATGCTTTATGAAAAATTGCTTCATATACCCTTGGTTCAGTTCGAATAACGTCACAAATTTTTGACTTCCCGTCACGAAGTTCTATTTCAAGCAAAATACGATCAAGATATTGGTTAGATTGCTTTTTTTGAATCTCGTTCTCTGGCCCAAAAAGCAATTTCATTACTTCTTGACTTTGATTCTTTTCCTCTTTAACCTTGTAATGAATGGTTTCAAAAGATTGATGTTTCATAAGTTAATATTCTAATTAAAAAAAATCTTATTTTGATAATATTTTGCAAATTCTTCAGGCGAATTTGAATGCGACAATGAACCTAAAAGTGAAAACTGCAACTTATGCCAAGGAATACGAATAAATCTTGAATAGGTTGGGTATTGGTCAGGATTGTCATAACAATAATTATCATATATTATGCTATAATGTACGTTACTTTCAATAGCATAATTTTTAACAGCAATTGGATTTGATATGTTTTTAAGAACTTCATTCATTCGGTTACGAGGAAACATGTATTCTCTTGCAAATGCATTTGCTTTTTCCTCTTTATCACTCATGAAATCATCATCATCAGTTACGTGTAAGCGACCTGACAATATATCATCCCAATCAAAAATTACATGATAAAGTTCATGAATCAATGTAAACCATAGCGTAGGATACTTTTTCCCAATGTCAGTGAGAACTATTGATGGTTTTCCATTTGCTTCAAATGTTATACCTCTAGCGCCTGAAAAGGAAGAAGATGGATGAATAACTACTGTTATTCCCAGTTTGAACAAGTCCCTTATAAGTTTGATTAATCCATTTTCAGCATTTAAAGAATATGCTCTGATTTTGGGGAAGAATTCTTTTAAAGCTTCAACCTCATATGGATTGTTATTTGTGATTGAATTACAAATTTTTAAAGCCTTGTTTTTAAAATTTTTCTTAGGACGTGGATCTTTTAGGTTTGCTTTTATGCTACTAAATAGTCCATGAGATTTATCTAACTCAGCATATTCGTATATATCCCTTAATCCGAATACGCGTAAAATGCATTTTTCTATATGTCCGTAATCTTTTATTGAACTGATAATGCCATCTTTTTTAAGGGCATTTAGATTAAAGTTGTCAAGTATGAATGTTCTTTTTTTTAAATCCTCTAACTGCATCTGAGTTCCAATAGGTAAGTATGAAATGCATTCATTCAGAATTTCATCTGAACTTACCCTCAGAAAGTTTGCAATTTTTAAGATACTAACAGGATCAAGGTATTTGAAATTTCCATCAAGGATAGCATTTATCGTTCTGAAATTCATTTCATATCCGTCCATAAATTGGTTTAATGTAATCCCAAGAAACTCTAATCTAGTCTCAAAATGTTGCCGTAGTAATGTTTTGTTTTGACCAGACTGTATTGCTCCATTAATTAGTTTGTCTATATCGTTCATGCTAAAATTTACTGTAAGTTTGCAAGAATAAAGGTATTGATTATCAATGTATTTTGTGCAATTTAAAAAAAGTATTGCATAGCTGCAATACTTTTTTATGCACATTGTGTGTATTATTACTTCATTGCACAATTCTTTTATACTATCAATCTCACCTAAACTTCGGGTGTATATAAGCCACCCCCAGCCATTCAAAGAAAGCTTCCTCGCTTTCCCATGCCGGAGGCAAATCATCATGTTTGTTAATACACTTCCAACCATCAGGTTTTTTAATGCAATGCTTTTGCATACGTAGCCCATCCTCACCAGCTCCACACCAACCTTTTGCCATCCATGCTTTCGCAATAACCTCCTTAGCGTATTCCGCAGAACCTGTACGAATAGCTAATTGTCGATAATAGTCTTGTGCTGAAGGAGTAAATAAGTCAACCGTTGCATGTTGGTGTTTGGCTAGAGTGAATTGCATATACCTGCCGCCAAACTTACCCTTTACGATGGTGTGACTTAGTTTTTCCACCGCAGCTTGAAAACCTGGTACTACCCTTGTATATCCTTCACCAAACAAATCGGTTGGCACATGCTCAAGCTTTGGCAAACAAACGATTTCAATATCCTTAACCTCCGATTTCTCACGGCGTATGCTACCTGCGATATGTATTCGTTGGCAAAATGGTTGAAGTTGTTGTACAATCTCGTCCGCAAATGATCTAGCAGTCACTAAAAACATAGTAGTGTGTTTACTGAAGTGAACGAATAATTTTTGTGTACTTGAATGTGTTTAGCAAGCCATACATAAATGAGGGCTCAAAGCTTTTGGCTACTTGCCGCCATCTAAATACTACAGCTACATTTTTACCCATTCCCGTGAATTGCTTTCTGCTGTAATTGCGTTCTTGTATTTCCCATTTACTAGGTTTCATTTTAAACCTCCTTAATTTGAATGTTGTGTAATTTTTTCATGAGTCGTTTCTTCTTTAGGTATTCCTTAGTTCGGAAACCTTTAGCATCCTCAACCACTTTTTTGCCGGTGGCATGATCGAGGTACACGAAATCAGCAACGTATTCGTAGGAAAACTGCCCACCATTGTTGAGCTGAAACCTTACTTGGCGTTCTAATAAACCAATGGAACCTGCTTTTAGTAATAGCTTCAGTTCCTTGTAACGTTTTGCTTCTTTCGCACTATCGAATACAATACCATCCACCTCGGTTTTGTTAGCCCCATATTTGTGACGTTTTTTCGGCTTTTCTTCCGTTTGGGTGGGTACACCCCTATCAACCGTCATTTTAAAGTCCCTAATAAGCCCATTCGCTTTAAGCGAGGCACATTTCTCTAAAGTCCAACCCTCCCATTGCTTACTTTTTTTAGCCATAGTTAAAATGGTAGGTCTTGGTCTTCTAATGGGAAATCATGTATTGGGGAGTCGAATTCGTTAGCTACTTTAAACTTCTCCCTGCTATACCAATCAGCGATATCGAAC
>DMPB01000031.1:7590-12015 GCA_003456175.1 Chitinophagaceae bacterium
CCAATCAGCGATATCGAACCACTTTTGAATGGAGAGGTCTGTTTTGAACGACAGTTTTTCCAGCTTACCGTTTCTATGCTTACGAATAAACATATCGGCATTGTTACGTAAGGTGGGGTCAACGTTATTGCCTTCTTTCTGATAATCTGCTCGGGTAAGGAATGCCACCATATCAGCATCTTGTTCAATAGCTCCAGATTCCCGTAAGTCACTCAGTTGGGGTTCTCGTTTTTCCTTTTCCGAAGCTCGGGTAAGCTGTGAAAGTGCAATGATGGGAACACTCAATTCCTTAGCAGTCGCTTTTAGGGTTCTACTGATTAAGCTTATTTCCTGCTCACGCTGGTACACATCGTTGGTTTTGCCACTCATTAGCTGCAGATAGTCTATTACAATGAGCCCTACCTTGTTTTTAGCAACGAGTTTTCTAGCCTTGCGCTTGAAATCGAAAATGGACAATGCCGGTGTATCGTCAATGTACAGTTTCAACATGCTCACCTGTTTCGATGTTTCAATAAAGTGCAGGTGCTCTTGCGTATTGGTAAAACGGCCATGTGCAATATGTTCCATATCAATTTCACCTTCCGCTGCTATAAGTCTATTCGTTAATTGCAGGGCACTCATTTCAAGGGAAAAGAAAGCAGACGGTACACCCCTTACCGCAGCATTCCTTGCCAAATTCAAGGCAAATGCTGTCTTTCCTACCGATGGACGGGCAGCTAATATGATCAGGTCTGTTGGCTGCCACCCAAATGTTACACTATCAAGTGAAGGAAAGCCGGTAGGTACGCCAGTAATATCTTGCTTATTAGCCATCAAATGTTCAGCTCTCATTACGGCCTGGGCAACTAACGAAGGCAAATCAGCAATATCTGGTACCCGATCATCCTTGGTAAGTGCAAACAGTTTTTGGTCGAACAATTCAAGCGTAGCATCTGGGGCCATCGTATCATCATACCCCGCGGTTAAAAGTTGAGCTCCCGCTTTAATCATTTCTCGCTTGATGTAGTAACCTCGAAGAATGTCGGCGTAGGTAGTTATGTCTTGCGAGAATATAACGTTAGTCGTTAGCTGCATCAGGTAGTACGGTCCACCAATAAAATCTAACTCATCTTTCATTTTCAACAACTCTCCCACTGTTACGATGTCTACGGCTCTATTGTGTAGATGTAATGAGAGCATCGCTGTGTAAATAGTTTGGTGTTCGGGCTTATAAAACATATCAACGGTTACCCAACTACTTACTTCATCAATGCTTTTAGGTATGGTGAGAAAGATGGCTAACAATGCCTTCTCCACTTCCATTGAATGAGGCGGTACCTTGCCCTCCCATGTGTTCGGTTCTACGTTTGGCAAGTTCAAGCGTCCTCGCTTCCTCTTTTGCTCTTTGGATTGCATAATCATCTGTTGGTTTTGCTTCAGCTACAGGGTTGATGGTTGGTTTTGGCCTCATGCCTTCTATTCTTCTATTCAACCAGTTACGGCAGGTTAAGTAGGCACTTTTGGTATTAAGCTTCTTGGTGTTGTGCATGTTAATGAGCACATCAAAAACAATTTGCCGGTAGGGTTTATACTCAATAAATAATTTGAGGTATTGCCTTACGGTAAATGGTTCTTGCATTTTTAAAACGGAAGGGGCATTTTCAGTAAGCCATTGGAGGAACTGTTCAAAGCTTTGTTGTTGCTTAGGCGTTATACTACTCTTTTCTTCTTCTTTAATACTACTATTATTAGTAGTATTCTTTTCGTTCGGGTTTGTGTTCGGAACACTGTTCGGAATAGTGTTCGGACTTTCCTCTGAAATGCTTACGCCTATTGGATTTCGCTGTTCGGGTTTGTGTTCGGATTGGTGTTCGGATTGCTGTACTGAAAGTGTTCGGATTGCTGTTCGGGCTTTCCTCGATGTACCTTTATTGATAGGTGTTTCAGTGTTCGGAATGCTGTTCGGATTGTTGTAATAATCATAGTTTAAAATGGTAATTACAGTTTGTCCACATTCAATTCTTCTAGCAATCATTTCATCGGTTTCTAAGCGTTTTAAAAAATCAGTAGTGTTGCCTAATCCCCAATCAAATGCTTTGGCTAAAAATCTAACACTAGCCACGAGTTCACCCCTTCCGTATGTAATGGTTTTACCACCAACAATTGTTCTAGTCTCACCTACTTCATACCGTGCTGCCTGAATTAAATACAACCAAGCTTCAGCTTTTGAATACTTCCGTTTCTCCCTCCAAAACGGATGTTCAAAAAACTTTCTACTTAACGGTATATAATTACTAAGCTTTCCCTGAGCCATGCTATTTCAATTCTTTTGATAAGCGTTCTAACCTTGCGTTTTCTTCTCTAATTAATTGGTCAATGTTTAAACCTGTTTGGTGTGCTTCATCAGCTGATAGCTTGCTTTTAAATTTTCTAGCATGCCAGTAAGCCCGCCGCATCTTCTTGATTAAAGCCTCCAGTCTTTCCAGGTAGGCTACTTTCTCTGGTGCCATTACTTACCTTTTTTGATTTTAGCTTTTAACGATTCAATTCTTGCTGCTACACCTTTCTTGCGTTTATCAGTTTTCTCAAACTGTTGGCTTTCTATAGTGCTAACTGCAGTTGGTAAGTATTGCTGAATAAACTGATACGCACCTTTGTTGCTCTCATTAGATTGGTGAGAACCAACTGGTTTTACGAGCGTTTGTAGTAGGAATGCTCTTTGAATTTTCAATGCCTGGGCTTCAGTAAACTGTGTGTCAACAGGTATGTCATGATATTTATCAAGCACATCACTCATTTCAAAGTCTTCGATTAAATAGACTCTCAAAGAATATTCAAGCTTTTCGAACATAGCTATTACAAGTAGCCTACTTTCAATGCTTGTAATTGGTTTACTATTTATCAGCAATGGTTTGTTCCCGTCTTGCTTCGTTAGTTTGATGATCTCTGCCCACACTTTCTCAGCATCCTTTTTCTCATTTTGTTTCTCGTTGGTTTCAATATCTACAATCTGAGATAGGATAGATTTTTCAGATACATCTTCAATGGTGAGTTTTGCTTCTCCCTTAGGCTTGATGTAGATTTCCTTACCCTCACTTGTTACATTGCTACCAATTACAACAACGGCCTTTTTTACCCCTTCCTCCTGAATAGCAGCCTGAAATTCTGATACTTCATTTTCATGTTCGCTTTTATACTTTTCGTATTCGGCTTTAGCATCTTCTTCATCATCTTCATCGTACCATTCATCTTCTTTCCAAGCTTCAAACGATTGTAGCGGCTCTGGTGCTTCAATGGTTTCAAAATCATCCCGCTTTAAAGCTCCCAATCCTAAACTGTTTAAATGATGCAGCTTTTGCTTATCATCATCATCCAATGAATAGGCTGTTATTACTGGTATGATTTCGGGATCTTTCGTTAGCAGTTCAATTTTCTGCTTGTAGTTTCTTTCAAGTTTTATCTGAAAGCACGAACCTTTTGTACATTGATGTTTAGGTTCTTCAAAAAGCAATGGTGTGTTCGCAGTATTAAATGGACACTTGGTACAAGCTCCTGCCTCAGGATAAAGATTTGCATCCGTTAAATCGAATGGTGCTTCATCAAGTTCTTGATGTTTTCTATCCACATACCACCAAATACCATCGATTTCATAATCTTTTTCTGACCTCCAATCTTCATCTACTTTTTCTTTGATAAACTCTTTTTGCTCCTTGGGGTCTAGTGTAGCGAGTGCAATGGCATCTTTTAATTTAAATGCATTAGCAAGGAATAGCTCCTGCAATTCCTCAACCAATTGGTTTAGTTTAATACGCTGTACCACAAAGGCTTCTGACTTGCCAACCCTTAATGCAATCTCTTTACTATCATACTTTTCAGATAGTTTAAAAAACGCAGTAGCTTCTTCCATCGGGTGAACATCCCTACGCTGTAAGTTTTCTACTAGCTGAGCTTCTTTAATTTGCTCTTCTGTCATTTCAACTAGAGTAGCATCAATTTCTTTCCATCCAAGTGCCTGGGCACATTTTAAACGTCGTTCACCAAACACAAGCAGATACTTGTTTTTTTGTTTGGTTGGGCAAACCATAATTGGTTGTAACATTCCAACGCTGGCCATACTTGTTTTTAATTCAAGCATATCCCGATCGTTATATACTTTTCTTGGCTGTGTTGGATCTAGCAGAATTTGCTTTACCGGAATTTTTTGTCTAACGGTTTCTTTCATAACAAAGTTGTTTATATAGTTTTTTGATGTAATCGTTACAGCTCTGGCGCTTTTTATACTGCTTCACTATTTCATAGTTGATATGTAGCTCGTAACGT
Organism: Chitinophagaceae bacterium; assembly: GCA_003456175.1. Taxonomy (GTDB): domain Bacteria; phylum Bacteroidota; class Bacteroidia; order Chitinophagales; family Chitinophagaceae; genus UBA10646. The sequence continues at coordinate 11,890 of DMPB01000031.1, forward strand.
TTAGGGCCGACATAGTGAATGTGTATTATCTTATTCATGGCATCAAGTTGATTGCACATCATCCTGTACTTAGCCGACCCTTTACGTTGTTGCATATCGAAGTAGTTAGAAAAGCGTTAGTTGTTT
>DMPB01000031.1:12237-13212 GCA_003456175.1 Chitinophagaceae bacterium
AAAAGCGTTAGTTGTTGTTGTTGTTGAATGATTATTGGTTGGTTGGGAACTTCTTGAATCGGTGCCTTTTCAATGGTGTTTTTTATTCGCACTACCATGTCTGATGTACCTTTCGGTAAAGTGGTGATGAAGGGTACCCTTGTAAATGGGCATCTATGAATTTTGAAACTTCCGTAGTGCTCCATCGTTATTGTATTCATCCATGCCACTTCCCCTTTTAGTGAATTCATTGCTAGATTGATGGCGGTCATTTTTACGCAAGTGATATCCAAATCACTACCATAGAACCTGAGATTTCTATTACGTTTCGCAGCGGCTAATAACATTCTACCGGAACCACAGGCACAGTCGCAAACGCTTTGACCATCCTCCATTTCTCCCTGCATGGCTGCCATCATATCACAGATGCATTGTGGGGTGAAAAACTGTCCATTTTTACCAAACGATAAGAACTCCATGAACAGGTCCCCTAAAGCATCATTCAACCCCGTACCATCATCATCCATAATAGTTCCCACCTCCAACATCATCTGTTGAAAAATTTCTATTTCGTTCGGCTTATATTGGGGAAGTGGGTTTCTTGCTAATGCTCCGCTATCATCAATGATTAAGGGATACAGGAGTGTGTCTAAAAGGTCGGTGAATATTTGGCGTATACCGTATGTTCTTGCAAGAAATTCTAGTGCGTTTTGAAACTTTCTTTTGTTTTCAGATAGGCGTTCCACTTTTTTTTTAGTGCCTGCTAAGGCGTGAATGAATTGCAGATATTGATTTGGGGCAAAGCATCCCAAGCGGTATAGAGGCTTTATCTCCACCAGCTCCAACTTCAACAAGGGCAACAATGTTAACCTTGGTTGCTTTCAGTTCACTGATATACAGTGTGTCATTGCTACGTTTAACTGAAATCTCTGGTTGGAATACCATCTTTTCCTGCTTGGATTGTTCGAAGAGTTTTTTAACTGCATCAATGGTTAC
>DMPB01000031.1:13451-16613 GCA_003456175.1 Chitinophagaceae bacterium
ATTACCATTTTAAACCTCCTCTTGTTTTGGTAACTGAATGATGCCTCTTTCTAAAAGCTCATAGAAGCAATCTTTTGTTGCAAGTACATCGGCAAGTGCATCATGGGCACCATCGAAACCACGTTCAAACAATTTGAAATGTAGCTCTTCAAGCTTAGGCCATTTAAAGCCATATCCTTTTGTATTAGGGATGGCACAATAGCCAGTACTTGCTAACATGGTGCATATTTTATGCATGCCTCTTCTAGGCTCTATACCGGCACGAATCATTTCGGCCCATACAATTCGATGGTCGAAACTGAGGTTGTGCGCTGCGAGTACATCTGCAGCATGGCAAGCTTTTAAAAAGTCATTTAGTAGGTTTTCAATCGGATAACCAAGTTCGGCACATCTTTCAGTGGAGTGACCGTTTTCAATCCAAAAGCGTTCTTTCGGAACTTCCCAACCATTAGGTTGCACCAGATTAGCAGATTGATTAACGATGTCGCCACTTTCATCAGTAAGTACCCAAGCAAGTTGAATAACTCTTGGCCAGTTGTTTACATCTTCATAAGAAGCTTTGTAATTGATGGGTAAACCATTTGTTTCAGTATCGAAGAATAATACCTTCATATTTATTGTATTGATTGGTGAGTAAAATTTTATTAGTTATCTGCGTTTTTGAGGAAGCCATTTAGTCCGTAGGTTTCAAGAAATCCGTTGAACATTTGTAAGAGTTCAATCATTTCATCGTAGCAATTATCATCCCACATACAGCTTAATTCAGGATGTGCAATAATTTGAACATCGCTATTGAGTGCAGCAATACCTTGATGGTTGTATTGAATACTTGTAAAATTTTTGAACTCAAATACATCATAGAAAAATTGGCGCTCTCCTACCATATCGAGGTAGAATTTCCATTGTACACTTTCGGTGTAGTCGCTTTGGTCAACATGTCGGAAACGTGTTTTTGTATCACGTACTTTGATGCCTTCCATGCCATCAATTCTACCCACCACTTGAATTGGTAAGAAACCTGGTACCTCATAGACTTTTGATACTGGCATTTCGTATACCACCTTGTTATGTTGTGATTTGTAAAAAAGTGCTGGAGCAGCTTGATCTTCAGTAAACCAAAATGTTAGTCCATCAGCTTTTGTTAGGATGCTCCCATTAGGCATAGATTCATATCGACCTTCAATTATTTTATGGTACGCTGAGCCTATTCGCGTTTTATCATTACCAGTGAATAATCCTTTGATGGAATCTATCACAGACTCTTTTGTATCATAAGGTGAAGCATCCGCAAGGTATCGGCGGAATTTTTCTAATGTTGTAACAGAAACTTTCTTCATAGCATTATAGTTGAAGCCCCCGAAGGGGCTCGGAATTATCTTAAAGTGATTGATTTGTCTTCATAGATGCGTACGCCAGGTATGCTTCTCACACCATCTTGTACCGCCTTTCTAATTTTCGCTTCATCAACCATCATATATTCTCTAGGTACTTCATTGATGTTTTCAACTTGAAATACCCATCTAACAGTTGTTCCTTTTGCTTTGAAGCTTGAACTTATTGTTGTTGTAGCGATACTAGCAGTAACGGTACGTGTTGGCACCTTTGTTGGAGTAACTGCTGTAACCACTGGTTCGGGTGCCGGTGTGTTACTAAAAGCGTTATTAATTTCATTTCTCTCCGCAGCTTCTTGTGCGGCTAACGCTGCCTTTCGTTGTTGTTCTTCATCGTATGCTTTCAGGCTAGCTTCATAGCCTGCAACTGCCTGATTGAATTGAGCATCGTTAAGCGTTGTCATTTCTGATTTGCTCATGATGGCATCAATCTCTTTACATACGTAGTAATTACCGTTCGTATGTAGCTTAAAGCCTAAGCCAGTTAGAATAGTTCCACGAACCTGTAATAGTTGTTGTATACGTATACGCTCTTGTTGTTCCTGAAATACAATTACAGATTTCTTTACAGCATTCACTGCCTTTTCAATCGGTTCCATTAAACCTTTGGCATAGCTGTTGATTTTTTTTACTTCGTCGTTCCAAGGCGTAACAATTAGCTTTCTTTTTTCTTCGATTGCTTTTACAACTTTATTTGCCATGCTCGCTGTTTCAATGGCTTTAGTTGCAATTTCTTCAGTAGTAATAAGCTGATATTTGTCGAGTTCGATTTTAACCAAATCTGCTTGTTGTTTGGCAACATCGAACTTTGATAGATCGGCTGTTACAGATTGTGCATCACCCGCAAGTATTTGCGAAGGATTGATAACCACTACTGTAGTGGCTTTTGGAGTTGTTGTTTCCATTTTTGATTCTTTTGAAAGTGATAGAATTAGGAGAACATTGGTTTTTGTACACCTTCATTTGAATTCGCAGTATTCAAATGGTAGGGGTTGTTTTCGGAGTTTTGATTTTCAGAGGTATTTTGCTGAATTACTTCTTGGTAGAAGAGCATCTTAGCCTCATCCCATTTTAGTGATAGTTTATCTTGAACACCTTTTATCACAGTAGTTACATCCTTTGTCAACTTCAATGGTGCTGTTGTGAAAAGTGCTATTGCACCATTCAGGCCATCACAGGTTTCTATGTTAGGGATAATCATCTTCGCACGCTCCTTAATGAGATGTACTATTTGTTGGCCAGCACTTTTTGATAGTGTTTCAGTATCGGCAAGAATTAAACCTAAATCAACAATTTGAGTGGCATTCTCAATTCGTTGCATGAACTCCTCAAGGATTCTTAACTGTGATTGTTGTGCTTCTGATAAGCTTTTCATTGATAGCTTAGCTTTAGCGATAACATCAGCCATAAAGGTTCTGAACTCAGGCGTATCCTTATGTGGTATTGTAGTTTCAGGTAACTGGGCTGTGTTCTTACCTACGCTTGTGTCGGTATGGCTCCAAATAATAACAGGCTGATTTCCCTTATACGTTACGTAGCCAATTTGATCTGCAATGCGTAACAAAAGGTTGTAACTCTGACCTGTTACATCAGGAATGATTTTTTTAAGGTCTTCATCTTTCTTTGCGTGAGCAATGATGATAATATCAGTCCCTGATTCTCGACAAGCATTTACAAAACGCTTAAACTCATCGCCAATAGCTCCATAGGCTTGTAGTTTGTTCTTTACGTTTTTGTAGTCTAATCTGCACACGTACGACATAAGGAAATC
>DMPB01000031.1:16830-18016 GCA_003456175.1 Chitinophagaceae bacterium
AATCTACACACGTAAGACATCAGGAAATCATCAAGGGCCGCCTTAGCCGTATCGATGATAATCGTACTAAACTTTTTGAAATAACCGTTACGTTCCTCATTTTGAATTTCTTCCCAATTGTCAGGAATGAAGGTTTCTTTACGGTTGCAAGAACGTTTGATACCTCGGTCAAAGTCAATAAGTACTGGATTGTTGGCGGTGTTCGCAAGACTTGTTTTTCCTGCACCTGGATCGCCATAAATCACTGTTACCGATGGTAACTCTGGTAATGCATCTTCTGCTTTTAAGATGGGCATAACTGTTTGTTTTATGATGAAAAATGAATGACTGTTTAGAGGGGCCCTTCTACCTCCATAACCCAGCATTGCTGGTTGGAGGCGTGCGTTTTCAGGTTTTTATTTGCGGCAGATCCTCAAAAGCACTTTCGCAAATATGACTGCCGTATGTAGCTACTGAGTTGATACGTAGTTCTTGATCTTATGTATGGTACTAAGTGGTATTGGTAGCCTTCCATTACTGATGCGGTCGAATTCAACCACTTCTCGGAGAAGCTCTTCCATCGCCTTGGCGTTGGCGATGATGATACGTGTGTTCTCAGCTGCGTTTGCCAGGTGTTCGTCTGATATGTTCTCGCAAGCGTTCACGCAAAGGACGGCTCGGCGGATGTTGAGCTTATCTTGCTCTGATTGAAGGTTGCTGAAAACGGCTGTGAATATTTCTTTGCCGTCAGCATCTTTGATATCTAAGCCATCTTCAATCCACGGTGTTGGTGTGTGTGTCATATCTTCTCGTATTGTGCCCCACCGAAGTGGGGCTGGTGATTTAATCGGTAATGATTGCCCAACGGATATTGTTGGCGTTGGTATGTTCGCCTGCAACGAACTCAGAAGCTCGGTGTATGTAGATGTGGCTGCCACCGCAACCAATAACCATGTTGCAGTTGAGAACTCCGCACACCTCGTCAACAATTCCTCTGAGGTTTCTGCAGTCGGCAACGGTTGCGTTGCCAACTAGAACTGATAGGTGCTCCTGCAGTCTGCGTTCATGTTCATTCGCCGGTACTTGCTCGAACTTAATTTGTGCCATGGCTATTTTCTTTGTTGAGTTGAAGTAGTGCGTAATTCAATACGGTAAGTCGAGCGGCCTCGATGCAGAACATTTCGCATTTGTCGTCGTAGTAAAAGCC
>DMPB01000031.1:18276-20634 GCA_003456175.1 Chitinophagaceae bacterium
TCGTAGTAAAAGCCACCGATACCCTGTGACCATAACCATCTGTTTAGTCCTTCTATGGATGGTGCTCCAATCAATCCGAATAGCAGTGATTTGGCATCTTCGGTGGTTACGCTGTTCATGAATAGGTTTGTCCAATGGATTGCTTGTTCCCTTGTTTTACGTTGTTGTTTTTTTTCGGTTAACTCAAGCATCGTTAATTATTTATAGCTGCGTAGTTGCAGTAGTTAATAAATGAAGCATAGAACTGCTCAGGACGATTGATTGTGAATGGTAGATTTTTTGCTTTCACATACTGATTCACAATTCGAAACATCGGAATCACAGGTATTTCTTTTGGAAGGCGAATAATGTACTTAGGCAGCATGATGTAGCACCTCCTTGGCTTCTCTCATTAGTTCTTCTATTGAGTTGCTTTCAATAGTTTCAAGCACTTCATTTTCAATTCGTTGCATGATATCTTTTAAGTGCTTGATTTGTGGAAGTATGTCTACCGATACCTTGTGAAATAATTGCAGCTCAACTCGATTAATACTTTCCACTGATCTGTACTCATTCTTTCTTTGAATAGAGTTGTCAGGATGCTGCGTGTGATCATCGTACGTTACATTCAAATCGTACGCTACTACAAGGGCTCCTACATCTTCCCCTTCGATAAAGACTTTTAGATTTTTAATTAGCTTTGCCATGTTATCTATTTTTGATTCAGGTGGTCACTGTTCGCAGCAGTGGCCGCCACTTTTAAAACTTGTTTTACATTTTCAATCGACATCCATTCCCCTAGCTGTTTATGGTATGAGTAGCAGTAGAAGAATTTTCGCTCGGGGTGTGTTCGTTCAATAGTTGTAATCTGTGCTTCATCAAAGCGTTTCAGTAATTCCCCATCTTCAACTACTATGACTATGTTACCCGGCCTTAGCATTCACTATTCTTTGATTGCGTTTTAAAATAATTTCATTAGCCGCTCCGGTATTTTCATTTGTCCTACGTCCCCCCTTGGGAGCTGGAGCGGAGAACCGCTCCAGATCAACTCTCGCTTTGTAAGCATCTTTAGCTAATCTTCTTGCCATTAGTTCAAATGATTGGGCAAGGCTTTCCAAGCTTTGATATTTTTCAATTAAACCTTTTACATCTGGCGTTTTCATGCGTATGCTGGTTTATTGTTTCCTGCTTTTAGAAATTTTGAAGCCATAATTTTTTGTTCCTCATATATGCTCTGCCTCATCTTCAACTTGTTATCGTAATAAGTCATTATGAGTGCTATAAGCTCTTTTGTGGTAGGGAATTGGTGTTTGATCACGTTTCTTATTTGTGTTTGGGTGTAACCTTTCCCCTCCCTCAGATTTTGTTTTTTTGACAAGTCGCTTATTTGCGAGCAATCTGAATTGTGATAGAGCCCTGAATTTTTAATTGCCTCTATAAACTCATTTGTTAGTTTCTCCATGATTTTATTGTTTGTGACTTACCACATACTTTGATGTGCATATCCTTCCTTTGACGGTTCCGCTTTTTTTGTTTTAATTTGTGTTCTGTTATTGTTTTTTGATAACAGGACAAAAATAGGACAATTGTCCTAATAACAAAATCCTAAAGGACTTTTTTCTAAAAAAGTTTTCAAATGGCCAATTCTGAAAAAATTTCTAAGATTCTCGAGTTGAAAAACTTGAGGGTTTCAACACTTGAAAAACTTCTTGGAGTAGGAAATAGTACTTTAAGGAAAGCTGTTGAACGTAATAGCTCAGTATCAATTGAAGTCCTGAAGAAAATTTCAAGCCTCTATCCTGACCTAAGTACAGATTGGCTTTTTTACGATAAAGGAGAACCTATTGCTGTTCCATCGTTAGTAGCAAACCCACCTAACCCTAAAGAAAAACACATACTGATGAGATTGGCATTGAAAGAGAACGCTAAACCGATACCCGTAACGAACATTAAGGCATCAGCTGGTGCCATTCAATTGTACAATGATGAGCCTGAACTTATCATCGAGTACATTGAAACCCCCTTAATTACTGATGCAGTAGGAACGATTGAAGTTAAAGGCCATAGCATGGCCCCAAAGTATCCGAATGGAACTAGAATTGTTATTGGTGAAAAGCTTACTCACAAGCACTTGATTCGACCTGGTGAAGATTATTACATCATCGATTTAAACTATGAAGGTTATATAAAGCGATTGTACAAAGTGCCGGGAGATGATACTAAAGTTGAATTAAGAAGTTATAATGAGGACAAAGATGCGTATCCAAATTACCAACTAAACTGGTCTGAAGTAATCGCTGTATTTCGGGTTAAAGCAGGCATACAACTTACGTAAATGAAAAACTACTCTTTACTTTTTATTACCATTCTACTCTTTTC
>DMPB01000031.1:20853-24818 GCA_003456175.1 Chitinophagaceae bacterium
ACTACTCTTTTCCTGTAGTAGCACCTACAAGCAGATGAAGGAATACAAGGTTAACCTAGTATTAAAGAATTTAGATGGTACTAAATTGGAGAAATCTGTCACAGTAAAGGCTGCGAATGATTCTTCAGCTTATTCAGAAGCGTATTACAGACTCCTGGCTGAAATGGAGGTATATCATTCTTTCCATGAAACTCAAAATCAACCTTTACCAATGTTTATTGGTGTGGTAACTAATGATGTTGGAGAAGTGGTTGTATTATCAGATGAAAAGAAAAATCAAATAGAACGCAGTATAGATAGCATTGAAATAAACGTCCTTAAAAGAAATTTTAAAGATTCAATAAGAACCGATAAATAACGCCAACATGGGAATGAAAACACAGGAAGAGGAGGTGCAGTACGCTCCAATACGGGAAAGATTTCTGGAGGCTATTAATGATATCCCTCATGATGTGAACTATCCAGAAACTAATGTTGGTGAAGTAATGGATGCGTTACAAATGCAACGTCAAGTAGTTTGGCATTTGAAACAAGGTAAGCGCTTACCTCCATTATTGGGTATTGTGAAACTTAACCAGTTATATAATTTTTCACTGGATTGGTTGTTAACTGGAAAGGGCCCTAAGAAGGCGATTCAAACTAAGTCAAAATCACCCCATCAAAAGCTGGATACGAAAGCTATGAAAAAAGACCTAGAAAGGTTTATCGATAAATACCTTGGATAGCAAGGATTTGGTATTGATGAATCGTTAATAATACCGTTAATAAGTGCGGTAAAAATGAAGAAAATATTGAAAAAAACGGCTGCAAAGCTTGATTTTATTGAGTTTCAGAATAGCGGCTTGGATTCATAACCCGAAGGTCGGCAGTTCAAATCTGCTCCTCGCTACAAAAGCCGCTCACTGAGCGGCTTTTTTGTGTTTGTTTTATTATTAAAAGCCCATTTTATAAATAATGACATAATAGAAAGCATCCGCAAGCGTGAAAGTGTTTTGGATGATGACTTTATTGGAAGGAAATACTTAATTAATGATTTATAAACTAAAGGTTGAAGACTCCCAACCCTTAGTTCTAATTCATAGAATAAGATTTTAAAGAAAATACATTTGTTTTTGGAGTAACCAAAGTTCTATACTTACTGTTTTTGAAGTAACGTAAATAATCCTCTTTCCCGATGCTCAGAAATTCTAGTAATTCATCCAACGTGTAATTAGCTGTGTTTTCGTAATAGTCTATTATTTCATTGATAAATCTTGGTGCTTCAATTTGAACAAAGCCTTTTTCATTTTTTCTTTCTTTATACCTAGATAAATCAAAATACAGAGCTTTGAATTTGTTTTCGTCAATTGTTCCGATTGATTTTGCTCTGAATATCAAGGCTGCTTTCGATACTTTCCAATATTCTTTTAAATGACTTAGCTTAGAATATTTAAGTTCTAACAAGTCTTCATAAACTTCATTCTCTGGCATTAAAAATTCGCCTGCCTGTGTTCATTTTTTAGGGTTTCTTTATAAAAAATTTTGATGATTGTCATTGCCCTTTCATTAGTACTGAAAAGCAAAAGAGGCTACTTCAAAGTAGCCTCTTTTGCTTTTAGGAGTCTCGTAATATAATGGTATTACTACTTCTGCGGCTCTTGTTTCTTAGTTATTATTACTGCAAAAGCGAAAATAACAGTTATACCACCAAAAATTGAACCTTCAAGTTTTTTATCATTCCAAATCAAAAGGAAGGAACATAATAAACATACTAGAACGATGATGAAATATATAAACACACCTATTCGATTTGAGTCATGCTCTCTTTTATTTACTTTATCAGATAGGATTAATCTTTGGTTATAAGCAGAATGCCGAAAATCTTGTTCTTTTTCGGCTCTAGATTTCAACCATTCCAAAATTGATGGATCAAACTCTCTAAGCCTGCCAATTTCTTGAGCATCAGGAAGCAGACTATCATCAAGTTCTTCATTGTGATGAAACTGCTGAACTTCTTGATTTCTATGGCCCTTAATTTCCCTCTTTAATTTCCCCATATATTAATTCCTATAGAATTATGATTGACAAATAGAAAGTTCTTTTTTCCTTTCATTAATTGACTTTCTCAAATCTTTAGAGATTTGTTTTCTGTCTTTGGCAAAATTTGCTTTATCTGTATATGCAGATGGAGTAAAATCGATTGACTCGAACTTTGTAACATCTAGAATCGAGTCCTTTTCAATTTTTAACTCTCCTGCAAGAATGTGTTTGATACTATTTAACTGTGTAAATAGTTCATTTATAATCTTACTCATAAAAAATTAGGTATTAGAGTAATTGTGGAGTGTAAATCTGTGTAGAAAGTCAAACTTAAATTATGAGCTTAGGGCGGAATTAAGCGTATAAATTTTTAAATAGAAAAGAAATTATTAGCTTGATTATATTCAAAGCTCCGCTAACGTCACTCACATTGTGAGTGAGAAATTTTGATTTGTTTTAGTAAATATAGAGGGTGATTTTGACATCTGATGCATTTTTTTCTATGATTTAACAGTTTAGGTTGACGTACATTATCATATTGTTACTGTAATTTCTATAAAATCATTCATCATCTATTTTTCTGATACCTATTCAACTACAGCTTATTTTTCTCCTCTTTCTATTCAATCCCTCATTTACGTAAGTAAATTTTTAAAACACTACTAAACCTTTCGTAATAGTGGGAGTCATAATAACATTACCGCCTAAAACCCACTGTTATGTTCAACCCTATTGCGTACGTAAGAAAACTAAGCTGGGTGGTTGTTACCCTTGTTACCATTACCGCTTGTAGTAAGAAAGATGCTGCTGCCGATGGTGGTACCCTACCCGACCCTGTAACAGCTGCATTGAACCTGCCTGAAACACCTTATAACTATGCAGCTATAGCGTTGCCCAATCATTACAATACTCCCGATGTAGTGAATCAAATCAACACGCCTGCCAATAATAGCATCACCGATTGGGGGGCAACACTCGGACGTGTACTTTTCTACGAGAAAAAATTGAGCATCAATCAAACTGTAAGTTGTGCTAGTTGCCATAATCCGGCATTAGGCTTTAGCGACTCGGCCATATTGAGCAAGGGTTTTGCAGGTGGCAATACGGGTAGGCATTCTATGAGCTTAATCAATGCTCGATATTACACCAATGGTCGTTTCTTTTGGGATGAGCGAGCCAACAGCCTAGAAGCACAAGTGTTACAGCCCATTCAAGATGCGGTGGAAATGGGAATGCGTTTAGATAGTGTGGTGGCTCGCCTACAAAACAATAACTACTATCCGCCTTTATTCACGAAGGCTTTTGGAGATGCTACCATTAATTCCGATAGAGTATCTCGTGCGTTGGCACAGTTTGTTCGCAGTATTGTATCGTATCAATCAAAATACGATGTTGGCCGGCAACTTGCAGGTGGTGGCAACCCCGGGCAAACCAACTTTCCAAACTTCACTGCCGAAGAAAACTTAGGAAAAGCGCTGTTTTTCAGTGCCAATACAGGTTGTGCAGCCTGCCACGGTACCGATGCTTTTACCGCACCTGGCCCGCGCAACAATGGTTTAGATGCTACAATTACCGATGCTGGCGTTGGCGGTGCTTTGGGTAACCCCAACCTTCGCGGAGCTTTTAAAGCACACTCGTTACGCAATATTGCTTTAACAGCACCTTACATGCACGATGGGCGTTTTAGAACATTAGAACAAGTAATTGAACATTATAATAGTGGCGTACAGCAAAGCCCAACCTTGAGTCCGCCATTGGTATTGCCTAACAATGGTGGGGTACGCAGGTTAAACTTAACAGCGCAAGAAAAGGCTGCTATGGTGGCATTTTTACGAACCCTTACAGACAATACTTTGGCAACCGATGCCAAGTATAGCAATCCATTTAAATAGGTTTTTTGGGTGTTTAGTGTTTCTTATGTGTAAGCCCCGCCATTTGGCGGGGCT
>DMPB01000031.1:25053-29439 GCA_003456175.1 Chitinophagaceae bacterium
CTTGGCGGGGCTTTTCATGTATTAATATGTTCAATCGCCTTACGGCAAATGCCTACGCAGTAGCAATAGTAGGTGTTTCAGCAGTTTTCATCAAATCTCTAATCACTACACTTGCAACGGTACAACCGAAAATAGCAGGCATATAGCTAATGGTACCAATAATTGATTTTTTAGGGAAGGCCTTTTCAGATACAATTACTTTTGTTTCGTCGATAGGTTCGGTACTATACACACAAGGCAGCCCTTTTTTAATGCCTATGCCACGCAAGCGTTTGCGAACGTATTTAGCCAATGTACAATCTTTTGTTTTGCTGATATCGGCAATTTTTACAAACGATGGATCTACCCTGCCACCGGCCCCCATGCTACTAACAATAGGAATGTTACGGTCTTTACAACCTTTAATGAAAAATACTTTAGGGCCCAAAGTATCAATACAATCTACTGCATAATCGTAGGGTGCTGCATCGAGCAGTTCCAGTAAAAACTCATCTTTTACATACTTGGGAATTACCGTTAAATCAATATCGGGGTTAATATCTTTAATACGTGCTGCCATTACTTCGGCTTTCAGCTTGCCTTCGGCACTATGTGTGGCGGGTATTTGTCGGTTACAATTACTAAGGTCTACGGTGTCGGCATCTACAATCGTCATTTTACCAACGCCACTACGGGCAATCATTTCGGCGCAAATGCCACCAACACCACCCAATCCTACCACCAATACATGTTTGTTCATAATGGCGGTTAATTTTTCATCGCCAAGCAATAGCTGCGATCTACTCATCCAATAAGGTATCATATCAATTCGATTGGTTTCTATATTAGCGCAAAAGTGCTACAAAATGCGTCAAACATTTACCGTAAGGTTACTCCTTTTTTTCTGCTGCTGTTATTACCTACCAGTAAATGCACAATTTAAACCCGCACAAGTGCAATTACTTGATAGTGGCAAAGCGGTGAGTTATAGAGGTATTAGCGTAGTGAATGAACAGGTATTGTGGGTAAGTGGCAGCAAAGGCACCGTTTTAAAAAGTACCGATGGTGGTAATACCTTACGGCAAATGAAGGTAGCGGGCTACGAACAACGCGATTTTAGAGATATTCATGCATTTGATAGTAATACTGCCGTTATTATGGCGGTGGCCGAACCCGCAGTAATATTACGAACCACCGATGGTGGTAACAGTTGGCAATTGGTATTGATAGATAGTACTAAGGGAATGTTCTTAGATGCTATGGATTTTAATGGTAGCCGTGGTATTGTTGTAGGCGACCCTATTAAGCATCGGTTTTATATGGCAACTACCAACAATGGCGGTGCTAGTTGGCAGCCTTTAGATACGTTGTTCCGGCCAAAAGCATTACCTGGCGAGGCTTGTTTTGCAAGTAGCGGTACCAATATTGTATATGTGAATGATAAGCGTTTTTTTCTAGTAACAGGCGGTGTTTCGAGCCGATTGATTACTAGTGCCGATTATGCCAAGCCGTTACCGTTGCAACAAGGTAAAGAAAGTACCGGTGCCAATAGTGTAGCAGTGTTGAAGCAACAAATGGCTATTGTGGGCGGCGATTTTGCAGAACGTAACCGTACCGATAGCACCCATACGCTTGCAGGCAGTTGGGAGGTAGGCAACCAATTACCTTACATGAGTTGTGTACAGTGGGCGAACGAAAAAACATTGGTAGCATGTGGTTTAAACGGTGTGTTTGTTTCTAGCAATAGCGGTACAAGTTGGGAGCAAATCAGTACTATTGGGTTTCATACCATGGCGGTAACGAGCAATAAAAAGTATGCTACCATATACCTAGCTGGTGGTAGTGGTAAAGTGGGTAAATTATTTTTGAAGCTATAGCGCTGCAATAGCTTCGGAATGACTAATAATAACCTCTTCTACCGGGCGGCGATACGCATGCGGCATTTTGGGGGCATACCCTAAGCGAATTAACAAAAACGGATACGTTCCGCTGTTAAGTTGCATGAGTTTCGCTAATTTTTCACGAACATCAAAGGCTTCACAAGGCATATTAACATGGGCATTTTTTAAACCTAGAGCTGTTGCCTTTAAAGCAAATCGTTCAAAACTACGGCCAACATTAATCCATGTTCGTATACTATTGCCTTGACCAGCAAATAACACCAAGGCCGATGAGCTGTTAATCAGCGCTTCGTATTTTTTAGCCTCGCTTTGTGGTGAAACGGTAACATCAACTAGTATTTTACCCAACCAATTAGGTACATTAGGGTTACCCGATGCTTTGCTGTAAAGTCCATCGTTTGTTTCTGCTGCTTTCATTTTATTAAAACGAATCCATTGGGTGAGTTCTGCTACAAATGCATCGTTATCGAACTGTAAGATGCAAGCTTCTTTTACCAAATCTGTAAGGGCTTTAATGGTTGTAGTATCGGTAATAGCCTGACAGATTACTTTATCTTCTGTAGCCGCTGCTAACAAGGCTTCAATGCTAGCCGATGGAATAGGTTCGCCGTTATACTTGCATCGTGTACTTTGTCGCTCTGTAATCTGTTCAAATAAGGCTATTTCAGTGGGTGTGGGTGGTGTATTGCTGGGCGGCAGTAAAATTTGTACAAAGCCCCTGCCACCGAAAATATAATTCACCTCAGGTTGGTAGCCCAAATTTCTAGCTGCAATGACTAAGTTTTCTAAGGCGCAACCCAAGCTAATAAATAAAGCATGGTTATCGGGGTCGGCAATTGGTAAAGTACGTTGCCAATCGGGCATCATTACTATACCATCGTCGAACAGTTCAAATTTCCATGGTTGGGTATTATGCCCCGATGGAGCAAGTGTAGCGTAATAGATAATATCTTTATAGGGCTGTTGCATGGCTTCATACTTTGTGTATAAAGCTCATATTTCAGCAGGTATTTTCACATGATAATGTGATTCTTTCATACTGATACCTGTCATAACCTTGCGGTAAATATTTTCACGCACTACACCACTTAACTTTAACTTATATGAACGGCCCCAATCCTGCAACAATATTTCCACTGGCACATTATCAGCGACTATGTTTTTTGAAAAATATCATAACCAATCCAAACATTATTGTTGGAGATTATACCTATTATGATGACTTCGAAGACGTACACAATTTTGAAAAAAACGTTAAGTATCATTTCAATTTTATTGGCGATAAACTTTTGATTGGTAAGTATTGCATGATAGCATCGGGGGTAACATTTATCATGAATGGTGCCAATCACTTAACCGAGGCTATTTCTACGTATCCGTTTGCCATTTTTGGCAACGGATGGGAGCATGCTATGGAAGGCAAAACCTACCCTCATAAAGGCGATATTGTAATAGGTAATGATGTGTGGATAGGCTATAATGCCACTATTATGGCTGGTGTAACTATTGGCGACGGTGCTATTATTGCTACAAATGCAACTGTGGTAAAAGATGTACCACCTTATGCCGTTGTTGGTGGTAACCCCGCACAAATTATTAAACATCGTTTTGATGATGCTACCATAGCTGCACTGCTTAAAATACAATGGTGGCATTGGGATACAGCTAAAATAACCCGAAACTTACAAGCATTAACAGGTAATGATATTGCAGCATTGATGAATGCTGTGTAGTTCGGGTAGTATTTTCATTTACCGTAAGGTAATACCACCTTTGTAGGCAAATAAAAAACCTCACCCTAAGGCGAGGTTTTTTATATAATCAGTAGCGGCTATTAGTTATTAGCTACTTGCTTACGAATGATGTTTAATGCAGCACCTGCCTTAAACCACTCAATTTGTTGTTGGTTGTAAGTATGGTTAGCTACAATTTCATCTTTGCTACCATCGGCATGGTGTAATACCAAGGTTAAAGGCGTGCCAGGGGCAAACGCTGTTAAACCAATGATATCGATAGTATCATCTTCCTGAATTTTATCGTAATCGGCTTTGTCGGCAAACGTTAAAGCCAACATACCCTGCTTTTTCAAGTTGGTTTCGTGGATACGTGCAAATGATTTAGTTAACACCACACGAACACCTAAGTGACGAGGTTCCATAGCGGCATGCTCGCGGCTGCTACCTTCGCCATAGTTTTCATCGCCTACTACAATGCTACCAATGCCAGCAGCTTTGTAGGCACGTTGTGTAGCAGGCACAGGTCCGTATTCGCCAGTTAATTGGTTCTTAACATTATCGGTTTTTTCGTTGAAGAAGTTAACCGCACCAATTAATAGGTTGTTAGAAATATTGTCTAAGTGGCCGCGGAACTTCAACCATGGGCCAGCCATAGAAATATGGTCGGTAGTACACTTGCCCTTCGCCTTAATGAGTAATTTCAAGCCTTTTAAGTCGGTGCCTTCCCATGCTGCAAATGGATCGAGCAATTGCAAGCGCTTGCTAGCAGG
>DMPB01000090.1:0-2919 GCA_003456175.1 Chitinophagaceae bacterium
TTGGCAACTGCTACGCACTTAACAATATTATCTTTCAAGCCATCCTTTGCAGTAAATGAAGACACCACCGTTGCACTGTTACTAATGGTGTTAATACCACGATCTGTAGCAGCAACAATATTATTATCGCCGGTGCTTGTAATTTGATATACATAATCATCAGTAAGGCCGTTATTGATATCTATAACAGTGGGAGTCGATGAACGCCAAACGTATATACCCTTTCCCGCTGTTCCGACCCAAAAATGCTTATCTGCATGAATACTCGTAACTTTTACCCGTAAGGGAATTTTATAATTGGATGAAATGATGCTTCTACGTTCATACCTAGCAATTCTACCACTTGAAAAACCTACCCAAGTAGTACGATTAGCACTTTGTGCCAAAGCAGTAATTGTGTCACCTACTATGGGTATTAGAAGATCAATACTCGTTCCATTAAATTGATACAATCCACTTGTTGTACCGATAAGTACTCCATGATGAGTTGCTGCAACACAAGTAATTTGAGCGTGATCGTTAGCAAGCAGTTGGTATGTAGTTTGTGCATAACACTTTGCACTATTAGCAAACATGCCCCACATGCCCACTAACAGTGCAACAGCATTACGTATGATATATTGCAATTGAAACAATGGATGTATTACCTCGGTACTAAAGTAGCTACTAATTGAACATCTATTTCGTTAGCGAGTTTCATGCTTACTACTTTCGGAATAGGGATATTAAAATCGGACAGTAGTACCATAAAGTTCGACTTCAATAACATTTTATCTTTTGTAACGGTAAGTTCAGATTTAATGATACGCTCTTGCTCTACACCATGTATTAGTAACCTTCCTTTGGTGCGTACAGTATGTATACCTTCTTTCGTGAAATCAATTTCATCTATTAACTTACCCTGATAACTTGCTTCAGGAAACTTATCGCTCTCGATATAGTTTTCGTTATAGTGTTCTTTTTGGGTTGCTCCATTAAAGCCGTCGAATGATTTCATATAGATTTTAAATGCAAAATTTTTAGACTTTGTATCTAACAATCCAACCAACTGATTACTCGAAGCTTTGATCAGTTCTAACGGTGCTTCACTCTTAAAATCAACCCTGCCAGATTGCACTTTGAAAATAGTAGTTTGAGCTATACTTGCGTAAATGACTACTGTACAGCACAAACACAATATTGTTAATAACTTAGCTTTCATGATACTAGCTTACTTTATAACCACTTCGACTCCCCTTAGATTTCTTTAGGGCAAATGCACGTTGAAAGTTAAAGCCGAAGTGAATATTACCCTTGCCAAAAAAATCGCCAGTAGTTTCATGTATGAAGCTACGCTCAGTCATACCGGTGCTATTGGTGAAGTGTAATTGGAAAACGTGGCCGCCTGTTTCAATATCGAAACCAATTGCGAATGAGTTGTAGTAGCCTGCTTGTTGTTCTAACTGATAATAATACTCGGCATTGATGCTAACTCGCTTGCTTATTTTTTGACGTCCGCCAATACCTAGGGATAGTTTATCGTTTTTATCGGTTTTTAGTGGCACATTGTTAAAATGCACTACTGTTGGTACAATTTGTAACGATAGTGCATCGTTGAACTTACGAGCTATGATAAGCTGATGTGCAAAAAACATATCGTCGGACCAATAACGCTTATACGTTGTAGGCGGTGGTTTAATGGTACGATACATCACACTACCCATGTACGTTACAGAGATAGGAAATGCTTTTAACCCTTTGCTTTGACGCAGTAGACGAACTTTAGTAAATGCATCGTATTGCTTTTCAAAAGTACTACGTCCAACACCCACCATAATGCCATCGGTAATACCATAATCAAAACTCATCCGCATACTTGCCTGGTCTAAACCAAACAAATCGTAGGCACCATTACTGATAAAACCAAAACGGTGCTGGATTCTAAAATCTAATATTCCTTTTCTAGTAGTTTCATTCGTATGACCATTAATCAGGCGTGTACTTTTAAAAGTAGCTTCTACCTTCTCTGTTCTTAGCGAATCAGCTTTTTTACTTTCTTTTTCTAATTCAGCAAATAAATCTACCTCTTGCGCTTGTACCATTTTGGTTACAGCAAAAGATATAACCAGTAAACAAGATGCTATTCTCATAAAGTAATTTTAGTCGTACTTACAATCAACCGTTATTTCAATGTTGCTGGCAATTTTGCTACCGATATAACTACCCTTGATACCAAAATCGGCAATGGCAATATTGAACTTACTTTTAGCGGTTACTTTACCACCTTTAATTTCAATAGTACCAGGTGCAGTAACTTGCTTTTTAACACCGTGTATTTCTAGCGTACCTGCTACTGTTACATTATATACACCATCTTTTGCGAAATTCACTTCGCTGATATTGGTAATGGCACCAGCGAAAGTACTCTTCGTGTATTTATCGCTTTCCATGTAGTTTTCATTGAAGTGTTCTTGCATGGTGGCATTATCAAACTTGAAACCTTTAATCAGCAACATAAAAATGAGCTGACCATTGGTTGCCAATTTGCTATCGACTTGATTATTCACAGCTTCTATATCTTCAGCCTTAGTGCCAGAAAAGAATTTAACTTGGCCTGCTTTTGTTTGATACACTTTAGTTTGCGCCCAAGTAGTTGCGAAAACTATTAATGATAGTAGTGATAATAAGACCTTTTTCATGTTGTGTGTTTTAATTAATTTAATTGTTAAGTGCCCCGCGGTTAATCCATGCACGTATAGTATTAATGTTACAATCGCTTAATTTACTACCACCTTTAGGCATAGGACTGGCCCCACCTGTATGACTGATAGCATTAAGCAGTACTCCATTAGTAGCCCATGGCCTTAGATTAGTGTAAGTGTCTAATTTGATACCTGCTCCAGCGGCTGCTGTTCCGCTATGGCATGCATAACAATTAGC
>DMPB01000090.1:3132-5795 GCA_003456175.1 Chitinophagaceae bacterium
TATGGCATGCATAACAATTAGCACTTAAAATTGGTACAACATTAGCGACATACTTCATGTTGGTAGTATCGCAGGTGTTGCCACCATCTTGCGGATATACCAATTCTGCCTTATCGTAATAGCAAGCGGTAAAACACACACTTACTACCAATATTATTACGACAGATTTCATACTCATAACTGTGTTCATTTTTAATTGTTTAAAGCACCGGCGTTAATCCACTTTCGTATTTGTATAATATTGCAATCGCTGAGTTTATTACCGCCTTTGGGCATGGGCGAAAACCCTGAACGATGTTCAATACTCCCCAACAACTTACCATTTAAAGCAACCACTCTAACACCGGCATAGGTACTGAGATTTACTCCACCAGATGTAGGTGCTGTAGCGGCGTTGTGGCAACCAATACAATTATTAGTAAGGATGGTATTGACTGCACCACTAAAAGTAAAGCTAGTGGTATCACATGCAGTACCACAGTTGGTGGTGTTTTTTGCACCTTCGTTAATCCAACGTCTGATAATATCTATCTGTGCTGCTGTTAGCGGAGGATTGGGTGTTAAGGGCATTCTATCGCTAAGATTACTTTCGTGATCGATTGAAATATTTTACTATCATTTGCATTACCTGCACGTATGCCTCTTGCTACAATATTTACGTAAGTATCTAATTGATAACCATCTTGCCTACTGCCAGCATCGTGACAACCACTTTTAGCACAACTACTTCTAAAAATGGGTAATACATCTGCTTCAAAACAAACAGTATTATTACCACCATTACCACCATTATTACCACCACCATTTGCAGTACCATCGGGATTAATAATATCGTGCTTGCAAGCAGCTAATACTACGATAGCGATACAACCTTTTATCCACCATTTATAAGACATATAACAATTTTAAGCGTGTGTTTATTATTTTACAATTACAGCGTCAATTAAAATAACGTCAGAAAGAAACCCTGTACAAATTCCTTTGATACTAACCGTACTGCCTGTAGCTGGCGGTACTTCTTTGGCACGCAACGTAATATACACCGTACTCATAATGTTGTTACCATCGATATTTACGATAGTGCCACCCTCTTGGTTTTGAGTAACTTGTGTAACTACGCCTTGCACTTGCAAGGTTTTATTCAAATATCTAGCATTGGCATTAGCTTCGTTGGTGGTAAAATCGGCCACCAACTGCGTAGCACTAATAGTTATAGCATCTTCTTTGGTAACATCTCTATGTGGCTTATTCCACAAATAGATGCCATAGCCAACACCTATGGTTGCTAAGATGACTACTCCAACAATAATTTTTTTAATAATGGGCTTCATGGCTTTGGTAATTCTAAACGAACTTACCCTCTTTTTTACACGTAAGTGAAGCCATCTTACTGAAACGGGAAAAAAGCCGCCTGAAGCGGTCATTTATCCTTTCACGTACTGCTGCACCGGTAGGCGATTCATTAAACTACGACCGAGTGTGAGCTCATCGGCATACTCCAACTCACCACCAAAGGCAATGCCTCTGGCTATGGTGGTGATGGTTACAGGCATATGCGATAGTTGCTTTTGTATGTAATATATAGTGGTATCGCCTTGTATATTAGGACTTAATGCAAAAATGATTTCTTCTGTTTCCTCTGCTTGAACCCTTTGCACAAGTTGCTCAATATTTAATTGCTCGGGGCCAATACCATCGAGCGGGGAGATAACACCGCCAAGCACATGATACGTACCGCTAAACTGTTGCGTACTTTCTAATGCAACAACATCTTTAACATTTTCAACTACACAAATCATACGTTGATTGCGCAGCGGATTGCTGCAAATATTACATAGCGCAGTATCGCTAATATTACAACAGCGGGTACAATAGCAAGTGTTACTTCGCATGTTGCTAATAGCTGTAGTGAATTGTGCAACCGTTTGTTCATCTTGCTTGAGTAGGTGCAACGCTAAGCGTAATGCAGTTTTCTTTCCCACACCAGGCAATTTGGCTAATTGCGTTACAGCTTGCTCTAATAAATTCGATGGCAGTTGCATAATGTATTGCTAACAAAAAAAGGTGTTTAGAGTTTAATTTCTGCCTCGTTATCGTAATTAGCACGCACTACTAATTTGCGTTCAATAGCAATTACTTTTTCCGGTTGTTGCTTTGTAGCGAAGTTGCCTGTATCCCAACGCATGTTACCATTGGTATCGTACAAAATATTCATTTCAAATTCGCCGGCTACAAACAAACGTTGCTTATAACTGCTGCCAGTAATGGGTATTTGAATTACCAATTTATCGTTTTGCAACAATTGCAACACAGGTTTTTTAGCAATATCTACACCCGAAAAGCGTAACAATAAAGCGCCATAATCACTCTCGGCTCTTGTTACAACCTTCAGGGTATCGGCTTTCGCTAAAGTTTGATTCGCAGTATCAACCACGGCTTGTTTTAATAAGACTACTCTGTACTGCGATCCTGTTTTGAATGCATGTGTAATACTCACCTTATTTAAACTATCCCACTTCACTGAAACCTGCGGCAAACGAACAAAATTAGTATCGGTAAGTATGAACGCTGCCGTATCAACTTGCTTCAAAGGCTGCGAAAATTCAAATTGAATAGGTTGTAATACATCGGCTGGCGAACCTAAGAAGTTGGTAGTATACTTT
>DMPB01000090.1:6011-10603 GCA_003456175.1 Chitinophagaceae bacterium
AGGTTGCGGTGTTTTAGGCTTTTTATTGTTATTGGCATTAGCTGGTTTATCTTCTCTTTCGTATTGCTGGAAGGCGTACAATTTCAAGCTATCTGTACCTGCTGTTACTGTTGTATCATAAAAAGCAAACATTTTGGTACTATCATCGTAACGTTTATTATAATCATCGGGTACTACATATATTTTAAAAGTCCCTTGCGGTAAATGTTTAAACTCGAAGTAACCTTTACCATTTAGTTTGGCTACATAATTAGGACGTAATTTCTTGATCGTAGAGTCGTTGAGGTTTTTATGCAGCACTACCAACAAAGCACTGTCTGTTTTCCCATTTTTAGCGAGTACTACTCTACCACTTAGTGTTCCATTATCAATGGTAGTTCCTGTGGTAAATACATACGTATAATTTTTTATTGGGTTGCCTTCATTAACATCTTTAATAGCCTGACCAAAATTGATGCTGTAAGTAGTATTTGCAAGTAAGCTATCTTTCAAGAGCACAGTTACATTACGCAGCTTGCTTTCTACAATCGGAGATTGTTGTGGTAAAGGATTCACCAACAAATTTTTCTGAATATCGTCTACCGTTACATACTCATTGAATGTTAGTACAATTTTTTTCGCATTGAATGCTATGGTACTGTCTTTCGGCAAAGCGGTTACTAAAACGGGAGCTGTTGTATCTCTTGGCCCACCCTCCGGCGGAATAATATTCGCACAGCCACTATTTAAAAGCCATAAAACACCGATACAACAAATCAATGCTGCTATTTGAAAGTAACTGTTACTACGTTCATGTTGCTTCATTACCATAACTTAAACATGGCAAACATAACAAGGCTTTATCAAAGTGCATGTTAATACCACATTACAAAGGTATAAATGGAATATCAGCATCTTCCATAGCAACATCTTCATCAGTGTCTGGTGTGTGCAATGCTACATGTAACTGATTGTTTTTAACAAAATTGCACCACTTACAATCCGATGCACCGCAGCCAGTATAAAAATCGTGTGCTTGAATACCATCCCAAACGCGGCGTATTATTTGCGTAAGCGTAGTAACATCTTCTTGCGTAATAAACACTTTCCGTTTTTCGTAGTTATTTTTTTCGTTTGGTTCAATAAAATCAAATTCGGCCGCAACTACATTCCATTGTTTTTGTTCGTAGTTATCTACCAATAATTTATAAAAAACTGCTTGCCGCCAATAATCACCGCCATCGGGTGCTTCATCGCTAGGAGGTATTATTTTCTTAAGTCCGTTTTCTACCTTACCTGTTTTATAATCTACAACAGTAACATCGCTACCGTCAAACTCAAGCTTATCGAGCTTACCTTTTAATGGTACCCCGTTCACCACTACACCTCTAATATTTCGTTCAATAGCTACAACAGTGTTAAAGCTGTTAATGTAATTGTTGTAATAATTGCCTAATACTGTAGCACCATACTCTAACCTGCGATCAAATGCTTCTTGCATAAAACTTTCTCTATGCTTTCGCATATACCAATTAAAGTAGCCTACAAATGCATCTTTCGAAGGAAATGAATAGTTGTTCGCTTGCATGTCTCTAAACAACTTTTCGAGTGCAAAGTGTACGGCAGAACCAAATTCAAGCGACTCACTTTTTGGCGATGGAATACGTAAAATATTCTTGAAGTAAAATTCAATTTTACATTTCAAATACGTGTTCAATGCCGTAACGTTCATTACAAAACGTTCTAGCTGTCGTTCTACATAAGCACGTTCTAAAGCTGGCAATTCAGGTTGTTGTACAGTAAGTTGTAAGGCTCTGAACTGTAGCAATGTAGCAGCATCGTAACTCCGTATCTCTGTTGTAATATTAGGATGTGCATCTTGTATTTCTACGATAAAGCAAGATGCTTCTTGTGCTTTGCCACCATCGTTGTAACGGTTATAACTAATGTGCAAGTGTTGTTCTGCTCGTGTAAGGGCAACAAAGAATAATCGGCGCAACTCTTCTAATTCATTACCAACGTTGGTAGTTGAAAAAATAGTATCGGGAAAGGTATAACCACTACTAGGCTTTCGCTTCTTTTCCCAATTAGCCGAGGTACAGCCACATACAAAAACGTACTCGTATTCTAAGCCTTTACTACCATGTGCCGTAAGCAAGTGTACGCCTTTATCGTTACCTGTTACATCTACCAATGGTAATGAAATACCCTCTTGCATCATCGTATCAATATTACGTACAAGCATGGCCAATGTTAAACGTTGATTGCGGCGATGCTCCTCTTCCACAAACTTGTATAGTGCGTGTATCACCTGCATCAACCAAAACTTATGATCACTTTGCATGATGTAGGCTAATACATCGGTAAGTTTTATAACATGATCTAATAAATGCTGAATGGTAAGGTTAGCTACTAATCCTATTAACTTTTCTAACGTTAAGAAGGCTTGTTGCAAGGCAGGGTGTAGCCTTACGGCAAATAGCTCTTGCTGCGGGGCATTGGCTTGTTCATACAACCATTGCCTAAAAGTAATGTTGGCACCTCTAGCATTGGCATCGCTACGTGCCATGCTTGCTTTCGCAATTTCCATTGGTGGTATCTTCCACCAAGCATAATGCAAAATTTCAAACAGCATTTCATCGCCACCGCCGGGCGTATCGTGCTCGGCATTTAGGTAGCGTAATGTTTGAATAACATTTACCGCAAGGGGCTCTACTAATAAATTTTTGCTTCGCTTACTGTACACAGCTACTTGCAATGCCTGCAAATAGCGTGTTATATTTTCACCATATTTATTTTCTCTATAAATAATTGCTATGCGATGTGGATGCACCTGCTGCTGTTGTACCAACTTTGCTACCTCCATAGCTATGCCTGCCATTTCTTCGTGAGGCGTAGCATAGGCTACAATCGTGGGCATTATATTGAGGGCTTGTAATGCAGTATTGGCGGCTGTAAGATTTTTACTTAATCCTTCTATTTTATTAACGAGGCGTTCGGTATTGTTATCAATAACTGCTTTAGCTGCATCTAAAATGGGTTGTACGCTTCTGTAGTTACTAGTAAGTACTACTGTTCGCAGTTGTTCTTGATACCTTACGGCAAATGCTTCCATATTTTCTACGTTAGCACCTTGAAAGCGATAAATACTTTGATCATCATCGCCAACCACAAAAACATTCGGACTCTCCCAATAATCGATAAGCAACTGTACCAAACTATTCTGTGTACCGCTAGTATCTTGATATTCATCTACTAATACATATAGGTATTGCTCTTGATACGTTTGTAACACTTCGGTATTGTTACGAAATACGTTTAACACCCAATTGATCATATCATCGAAATCGTAACGGTTGCGGGCCAGCATGAGCTGCTGGTATTGCTCTATAGCTTCTATGGCAGCTTTCAGCTTATTCATTTTTGCTGTTTCTGCCATTATTTGATCCATCTTTAAATCACCTACATTGGCTGTTTTCGTTTTTCGCTTGTACACATATTCAGGCCTATTTGCAAGGCTCTCAACATAGCTATCAATACAGCTGAATAAAAAATCTTTCGTCCACCCTTCTTTTTTAATCGTACTTGTTAAGTGTAATAGGTTATTGATTTCATAATATACATCGCCACGATAGCGCTTGAGTGGGTTGGTGCTATCGAACCTATCAATCACTTGTTGCATTAACTCTATTTGTTCAAGCTCTGATATAGTTTCCATTTCTGCCTTGGGAAATGCATAGCTATGTGCCTGAATAACATCATTACAAAAAGCATGATAGGTGTAGATGTTCACTTTATATGCATCAGGACCAATAAAACTTACCAATCGCTTTCGCATAGCTACTACGCCTGCATCTGTATACGTGAGGCACAAAATATTTTCGGGCTTAGCATCTGTTTCCAGTAGTATTTTACCAATACGAGCACCTAAAATCTGTGTTTTACCTGTGCCGGGGCCAGCAATCACCATTACAGGGCCTTCTAGTGTATTTACCGCAAGGCGTTGCTCATTATTCAAACCTGCGTATATCTGATTAAACTTATCTTGTTGCTGCTCCCGATTCATAATTGCCTAAATATTTTAGCAGAATGCAATATACAAGGCTCTGAGAATATTTATAGAAAGTGCAACCAATAATGTACCTAGCTGTTATCATACAAACAGTTTTGCATGAGCAAGGTATATAGTTTGAAAACCGTACAACGAATTCCGATTAGTTTGGCCGAAGCATGGGATTTTTTTAGTACGCCCGATAACTTGAAAGATATCACACCTAGTAATCTTGGATTCAACATTATTAGCAAGCACCATGGTAGCCGCATGTATCAAGGCCAGATCATTGAATACAAAGTAAGTCCTGTTTTGGGCATACCACTCTATTGGATGACTGAAATTACACATGTTGTACCCGAGCAGTTTTTTGTAGATGAGCAACGCTTTGGCCCCTACAGCCTATGGCATCATCAGCACCATTTCAAAGCCATAGATGGTGGTGTTGAAATGACCGATATTGTACATTACAAATTACCTTTTTGGTTCTTAGGCGATATAGCGCACCCCATTTTTGTGAAAGCACAATTACGGAGTATTTTCGAGCATCGGTTCAAAGCAG
>DMPB01000090.1:10824-11386 GCA_003456175.1 Chitinophagaceae bacterium
CGAGCATCGGTTCAAAGCAGTGCAAGCACGTTTTGGCCATTGGCCAGGCGATGTTAATGAGGTGCAATTTGGCTAATACAAGTGCTAGCTTTGCAATATGATAGAGCAACGCCAACTCATCGAATTTTTTAATCGTAAAGTCAACGAATACAATCAGCCGCAGTTTATTGCGGCTGATCCTATTTGTGTACCACACCAATTTTCAACCCTTCAAGACATTGAAATTGCAGGCCTATTTGCAGCACTTATTGCATGGGGTAACCGCACTAGTATTATCAACAATGCCCGCAAGCTAATGCAGTTAATGGGGCAGCAACCCTATCATTTTATCACACAACTAACCGGACCCGAAGATCCACAATTGAAACCGCTGTTTTCATTTGTACACCGCACTTTCAACGGTACCGATTTAATGCATTTGATACACTTTTTGCATCATCATTATGTAATTGCACAACAACCCAGCTTAGAAACCGCCTTTTCAGATGGCCTTACGGCAAATGACGATTCTATTGAACCAGCACTCAACCATTTTTATCATTACGTTTTTAACGCACAGCTA
>DMPB01000087.1:0-3768 GCA_003456175.1 Chitinophagaceae bacterium
CTTCAATTTTCGATACATCGAGAATGTCGCTGATTAATGACATGAGTGTTTGTGCAGAGTTATTGGCATTCTCTACAAACAGCCTTTGCGTTTCGGTTAATGGCGTATGCATGAGTAGTTCTGTAAAGCCAATTACACCATTCAGTGGAGTACGAATTTCGTGTGACATATTAGCTAAAAACTCCGATTTGGCTTTGCTGGCTGCATCGGCCTCGTTTTTAGCACTTATTAGAGCTGTTTCATGTTCGATCCTGTCGAGCGTGCCAGCAATATTGCTGCATAGCACACGTAAGAGATGCATTTCATTTTCAGTCCAACTGCGTAGCTTACGAACACTGTCGAAACCGGCGAAGCCCAAGAGCTTACCACGAATGCTAATAGGTACGGCAATCAATGATTGTATGCCTTGTGGCTCTAAAATAGCTTTAACATCGGCCCAGTCGCCTGTGAGGGCTGCCACTTCGGGTATATACACATTCTCATCTTTTTCCATGTGTCGGAACCAAGCCTCAAATGCATCGAAGGGTACATCTTGCAGGTTTTCTATTTCAGGCGTAATACCTTCGCTGCACCACTCATGGGTGTTATCGGCAGCATTACGTTTGTAGTCGAATAAGAAAATATAACTTCTATCAACATCAAAAAACTGGCCGGTGCTTGCAAGTACTTCGTTTAATAACGCGTTTAAATCGTTCTTATTAACATTAATGAAGTTACGGGCAGTATTCAGGAGTATGTCTCTAAACTGTTGCTCTTTATACAAGGCCATTTCGTATTGCTTACGACTGGTAATATCGGTATGTGCACCAGCCATAATAATTGGTTCGCCCTGTTCGTTTCGGCTAATTACTTTCCCACGGTCTTGCACCCAAATCCAATGCCCGTTTTTATGTTGTAACCTACATTCGCAATCGTAATACTCAAGCTCACCCGCCATGTGTTTTTCAATGAGTGTCATGCATAGTGTTAAATCTTGCGGATGTGCTAATCGCTGCCATGTATTGAGTGTAGCGGGGCTTAATTCTTCTAACGTGTAGCCCAGCATAGTGGCCCAGCGTTCGTTAAATACTACCTCACCAGTAGGTACATTCCATTCCCAAGTACCAACATTGGTAGCTTCGATAATATAAGCTAATCTTTCTTCGCTGTTATGTAGTGCTTCACTCTCCCAATTACGTGGGATATAGCAATTTTTGTCTTTATCGCTTGCCACTGTTGCCAGTACTACAAATAAATCTTCATGTACCTCTGTAATGGAACACTTTAACTCGGTATGTGGTAGGTGAAGCGTAAGTGTAATGCCCAATTGCTCGTGGCCATGGGGTACTTCATTAAAACTGCTATAATTGTTACTAGAAAAATGCCAAGGGAAGTAAGCTTCATTCACATGGTGCAGGTTGCAGAATGCTGTCCATGCTTGGTTAGCTTTTATAATACTGCCATTGTTATGACAATGTAATACCAAATGCTGTTGCATAGTATTGCTTAGGTTAATACTTAAAGTAAGGATCAATGCGAAGCTACTATGCTAAAGTTAAAAGAGTACTTCTTTTAAGGGTCTTTTAGGTGTTATAAAGTATTAATTAAGTTATGTGCAAATCATTCAATCTTTTTTAATGTTGTGCTACAAGTTGCTATCTATAAATATCGAGCAATCCATCTGGAAGGTTGAGATAAATCTTCTTTTGCGTATGGTCAATGTTAACTAAAGTTTCTTGATGCAAGGGTAATAGTGCATCTTCAGCTCCGAAAGGCACTTGTAGTAATACTTGATGCGGCTGTTCTATCACCTCTTCTACAGTTCCTATGAGTGTTTTACCATCGAACACCTCGTATTTCAGTAAACTAATGGCCGTATTCTTAGCAGCTATTTTTCGAAAGTCAGTTTCTGTAAGCCATACCTTCTTTTGCGTAAGAGGTTTTACAGCTTCTCTAGTATTAACTTCTTCTAGTTTAACGTACATTTCTGTATCAGACTTGTGTTTGATACGTTCTATGAAGTAAGGCAAGTACGAGCCTTTTGTAGGCTCCACAAATAGAGCAGTGGCTTTTTTTAAATCTACCTTTCCCATCCCATGTTCTATGATTAGCTCACCGTTGGTGCCAAAACTTGCTACGATTTTACCAATGTGTATGTACACGCTGTTATTATTTTATGTGTTTCACTTACGTGTAAATGATGAAGTTAAATAGGAGTGATAATGCAGTGATAACCCATTTACCGTAAGGTATCCTTTAAAAAACAACATCCTACCACAATGAATGATAGGATGTTGAGCTTGTTGTAGCAACTAAAGTATTAAGCCTCAGCAGCTGTATCGCTACTATGGTTGTTTTCTACTTTTCTTACGATAGGTTGCTGTCTTCTAGATCTTTGAGCTTTGCGGTGCTCTTCAGTGCGGCGGCGAATGTTCGCTTCATGCTCTTCGTGCCATGCTTGGAATTTCACCATTGCAGTAGCTTCATCAAACAAGCCTAATTTAACACCACGTAGTAAGTGCTTCAGGTATAATACACCTTTGAAGCTTAAAATACGACGCACAGTGTCTGTAGGCTGAGCACCTTTGTGCAACCACTCTAACGCCTTTTGGCGATCGAGGTTAATGGTAGCTGGTACGGTTAAAGGGTTGTAAGTTCCAATCTTTTGGATGAACTTACCATCACGGGGTGCACGAGCATCGGCCACTACTATAAAGTAGAAAGGGCGTTTTTTGCTGCCGTGTCTTTGCAATCTTAGTTTTACTGCCATCTTAAATAGACATTTAAAGGGCTTGGTTAAAGCAGGTTAACGAAAAATTTGGAGAGCGAAAATAGTATCCTTTACAACACTCACCAAACAAAACCCTTTTTTTAGCAAATGAACAACGGAGTTTTTGCCCGATTGCCACTATTTTCACCACATGTTTCGTAAGCTGTTGCTGTTTTTGATTGTATTTGCCGGGCTAACCACGCTTCTAAAAGCGCAATATGCATTTGTAGGAAATGCTTTTGATGCCGGAAATGGCTGTTACACCCTTACCAATGCCTCGCTTAACCAAATGGGGGCAATTTGGTATCAGGGACAAATTAACCTCACCCAAGATTTTGACATTAAAGCCGAGTTGAACCTGGGCTCAGGTAATGGCGGCGGCGCCGATGGTATGGCTTTTGTAATACAGCAGCAAAGTTCTAATGCCGGTGCATTGGGGCAAGGCTTAGGGTACGGTAATATTACACCCAGTATTGCGGTTGAGTTTGATACCTATCGTAACCAAAACCTCAACGACCCTAATAATTTTCACATGGCTATTATGGCCAATGGCAACCCTAACCATGCGAATGGATTAACGCCGCCAATTTCTATTTTATCGAATGGTGGTTTTGCCGATAATGGGCAGCCTATTGCCGTTCGCTTTTTGTATACTGCCGCTACCAATAACCTAAAAGTATTTGTGAATTGCGAGTTGCGTATCGATTATACGAATAATATACTCCAAACCATTTTCAATGGTAATCCGAATGCATTTTGGGGTTTCACCGCTGCTACCGGAGGTTTTGTGAATCAACAAACGGTATGCAAAATCAGTAATTCGCAGTTTTTGAACTTAAACAGAACGCTCAATCCTTGCCAACAAGATTTCGTTTTTTTAGATGCTTTGAACATTCCCGGGGCTATTTACAGTTGGCAGCCAACTACTGGGCTTTCAAATCCTGCCATTCGTAACCCAAGTGTACAAGCAAGTAGCAATGCTCAATACATCTGTACCATTACCGACCCTTGTACCAATC
>DMPB01000087.1:4011-11974 GCA_003456175.1 Chitinophagaceae bacterium
ACCGTTACCATTGTGCCACAAGCGGCGCCAGCCACACCACAGTTATCGCTTGCTCGTACTTGGTGTAATGGCGATAGCTTGCTTATTCGCATCAACAACATAACACCTGGCATACAATATCGGTGGACATTACCCAACAACACTGGTTTTATAAGTAATGGCATTAGTATTGGTAATGCTATTAGCAATGTAGCCGGAACGTACACGGTGGTTGGTGCAACGCCTAATAACTGTACTAGCATTGCTGGTAGCATAACGGTAGCACCGGTTAACCGACCTCAAATTACCGTGCAATCAAATACACCTGTTTGTGAGGGTAGCTCTTTGCAGGTACAGGTGCAGTCAGATAGTGCTTACAACATTACATGGCGAGGGCCCAATGGCCTTACGGCAAATGGAAGCCTGCTACAACTAACAGCACAAGCTAACAGTGGCGGTACGTATGTGGCAACCGCCCGTAACCAATCGGGATGTACTCGTGTTGATAGTGCAGTGGTGGTGGTGCTACCGCCAGCAGTAGCCAATATTCGCAATACCGATACCCTAGTGTGCTTAGGCGATTCATTTACCGTAAGGGGCAGCTTTGGAGGTGGTAATTTAATTTGGCAGCCTGCAAGTATTGTAAGTGGCTCTATTGCTACTTCATTTACCGTAAGGCCAACTACCAGTACGTGGCTAACAGCCATTGCTAGCAGCGGTAGCGGTTGTATACAACGAGATAGTTTTTTGATTACTGTGCATGAAAAACCTAGTGTTTTTGCAGGCCGAGATACCACCATTTTCAAAGGCTTTTCAGTACCATTAACCTTAGCAAGAGTTAGTGGTACGGCTATTAATTTTATTTGGACACCAAGCACTGGATTAAACGATGCAACTTTATTGAACCCTTTAGCTACGCCGCAGCTTACAACGCAGTACATACTTAGTGTTAACAGTGCCTTTTGTGGTGCCGTAAGCGATACATTAACTATTCGGGTACTAGAAAATATTCGAGTGCCGAATGCATTTAGCCCAAATGGTGATGGCGTGAATGATACCTGGGTGATAGAGGGGCTTAATACGTATCGTTCTGCTACAGTAGAAGTGTTTAACCGTTATGGACAACCTGTATTTAGCGCTGGCCGTGGTTACCCGCAGGCTTGGAATGGTACTTTTAAGGGTAAGCCTTTGGCAGCAGGTACATTTTATTATGTGATAACGATACCTGAACTCAATAATACACTTAGTGGTTGGGTAATGATTTTGAAGTAGTGCTGTGAGGTAGTATCAACTAAATGGTGTTGAAAGGTAAGTTGTAAATCAAGTTCACAATTGAAGTTATACATAATTCGAGGGGCTTTTGCAAATGCAAAAGCCCCTCGAATTATAACATGTACGAATTATCTCCGCATCATTCCCTTCATACCGGGGAAGCCGCCCATGGGCATTTTGTTCATCATCTTCATCATTTCACGCATTTGTTCAAATTGCTTGATAAAGGCATTCACCTCCTCTAATTTTTTGCCGCTGCCTTTGGCAATGCGGTTGCGGCGGCTGGGGTTAATAAGATCGGGGTTAGAGCGTTCTTCAAGTGTCATACTGCTGATAATTGCTTCTATACCTTTAAAGGCATCATCGCTAATATCAATATCTTTTATGGCCTTGCCTACGCCAGGTATCATACCCATCAAATCTTTCAGGTTACCCATTTTTTTGATTTGTTGTAGCTGGTCGTAGAAGTCTTGGAAGTCGAACTGGTTTTTACGAATTTTCTTTTCAAGCTTTTTAGCTTGTTCTTCATCGTATTGACGTTGTGCCTTTTCTACAAGGCTTGCAATGTCGCCCATCCCTAAGATACGCTGCGCCATACGTTCAGGGTAGAATACATCGAGCGTTTCCATTTTTTCGCCGCTGCTGGCAAATTTGATGGGTTTGTTCACCGTATACTTGATACTCAGTGCAGCACCACCGCGGGTATCGCCATCGAGCTTGGTGAGCACAACGCCAGAAAAATCTAGTCGGTCGTTGAAGGCTTTAGCTGTATTTACCGCATCTTGCCCCGTCATGCTATCTACCACAAACAAAATTTCGGTAGGCTGTACCGCAGCTTTAATATTGGCTACTTCGGTCATCATAGCTTCATCTACCGCTAATCGGCCAGCGGTATCTATGATCACTACATTTTTATTATTGGCTTTAGCATGTTTTACGGCATTTTGAGCAATAGCAACTGCATTGTTATTTTCACGCTCAGCGTAAATTTCAACACCAATTTGTCCGGCTAACACAGTAAGCTGATCAATAGCGGCTGGACGATAAATATCGGCTGCTACTACGAGCGGACTTTTTCCTTTCTGTGTTTTTAAGAAGTTGGCGAGCTTACCTGTAAAAGTAGTTTTACCAGAACCTTGCAAGCCTGCTATTAAAATAACGGCCGGATTTCCGGTGATATTAAAATCGGCAGCGGTGCCACCCATGAGTTCGGTAAGCTCATCTTGCACAATTTTAACCATTAACTGACCGGGGCTAATAGCGTTGAGTACTTTTTCGCCCAGCGCCTTTTCTTTCACTTTGTCAGTGAATTCTTTAGCTATTTTATAGTTAACGTCGGCATCAATTAAGGCACGGCGAATGTCTTTCACCGTATTAGCTACGTTAAGATCATTGATTTTGGCTTCGCCTTTTAAGTTTTTGAAGGCCGATTCGAGGCGCTCCTGCAAGTTTCCAAACATTCGAATATCAGTTTTCGGGTGGCAAATATAACTATTGGAAGTTTTGGACTTACTGTTAAGTTTTCTTAGTTGTGGTAATCGTTTTTTTATAAAAAAATAATATAATTCTATACTAATACAATTTTTCTAAATTATATTTACAAAAAACTAACCTACAAACTGCGCTGCTTATGAAATCAATCAATCCATACATAGTCATATCCTTGCTTTTTGTTTTTATTGTTGCTTGCCGGAAAACAAATGAGTTTTCAGTTCAAAATTCGGATACAAATGTTGCATAAAGGTTCCTTACACTACCCAAAAATGCAGGCTCAGAAATATTGCGCATTGCAGAAAGGCTAAGAGTATTAAACACGCGGAATGGCTTTTTAAGTATGATTGGTAAAAAAGATGGTATGCCCGTTTGGGATAGAGCTATTAATACGACGAAAAAAGCAATTACTTCAACAATAAAAGCAAGGGGTTCAAGTATAAATGACACTATAATTTTTATACCACTTGTTTTGGAAAATACTCAATACGTTAACGCCTTTATTCTTGCAAAACTGAATGACTCTATACAATTGAATCTATATCGTTCATCTGATTATGTAAATCATGAATTTGGAACACTACAAGACACTTCAAATTCAGCAGAAAAGTTTGCCTTACAATTCATGTTATTAGATTTTGAAACTTTCGGGTATTCTAATTTTAAAGTAATTGATAACAGACTATTTTCTAATGGTAATAGTTCAAGCATTAAACAAAAAAAAGTACATATAGACCATAACAATAGCATTACAAATGCAAGAGGTAGTATTAAAATTCTAGACTACGAGGTGTGCACTACTACCAAAACCTTAAACTGCTCTTCGAATGCTGCATGTTGTGCTTCAGAAGGTGTTGAGCCAGGAACCTGTAGTGCCTGTGAGGGTGTTTGTTGGAGTAGTAATACTATATGTATAAAACAGACAATACTAGTTATCGTGGATGATTGGGGAGGAGGTGGGATTATCCCTACTACTACAGGCGGTGGCGGTGGCGGCGGCGGAAGTTCTACTGAACCTCAGCAGCCATGTAACCCAACGCCAAGTTTAGACAACGGATTGGTACCTTGTTTGACAGGCAAAGAAAAAGGCTGGATAGCAGAGCCGATAGAAATATTCCCTAAAAACCCTTGTACCGTAATTGACTCACTGTTAAAAAAATCTTTCTTTACCCCGTTATATAAATCTATGAGGGATAGTGTTACTCGAAACTATGAAATGGGTATGTTTTTTAAAAACCCCTTTGAAGGCCGAATAGATTTTGGTATTACAAGGGGGCCGCAAGACTCATTGAGTATAGAATACACCATACCTGCCGTTACTGTTGACGGCTTCGTTCATAATCATTATAATCATCCTAACCGATATTCTGTATTTAGCGGCTCAGATTTATATACTTTATACCACTATTTTAAAAGTGGTAAAATATCAGATACAAAGATTTTTACTTTTGGATTGGTTACCGATAGTACATCTTATATTTTAATGATTAATGATACAACTGCATTCAGAAGATTTGGAGAAAAGTATTTAGAGGAAAATCCAGATCTATTTGATGGATTAATATTGACATATGATATAACTAGTTCTAAACCTGCCGTAGAGAATGAAATACAATTTTTAAAAATACTTAAGCAATTTACTAATCAAAGTGTCTCTATATTCAAAGGTAATTCGGATTTTACCGAATTTAAGCGTATTGAATATAGTTACGATTCAAATACCATTAAACATTTCCCTTGCAATTAAAATAACCATATGAAATTATTATTATTAACTCTAACAATCTTTATTGCTTTTTTAAGTAAAGCCCAAAATCCTAACTGCCCACCCGGCAGCAATAGAGCGGCTCCTGAATTGGATAAATTTGTTGGTATCTGGCGTTGGGTATCGGGTACAGATACTCTTATTCTCTATTTGCAAAAACAGTATGTAGAAGCAAAGCCAGGGTGTAATTTACCGTCCATTATTGGTTGGCATCGCTATGTGCAAAATGGTAGGCTAATTGAAAGTACTGAACAATATTTTGGCTTACCCTATTTGAACGACTCGCATGCAATGCTGATATCAGTGGTACAATCAGGAATTAACCCTAATGCTACCGAAGTTGTAGGCAGTTCCAAAGATATAACAAAAAATAAATCTTTTACGCTTTCCTTAAAAATGCTAAATACTAACTATAACCAAATGCGTTGGAAAATCAGCAATAAACAAGGTATGCAAAAACCCAATTTCGACTATGGCTCAACACTACCTTGGGATGTAGTACTACAAAAATTATAGCTTTAAGTAACATATGAGTCTACTGATATCTTTTTTATAATTCTTACTGTTATTGTAAGCAAAGACCAAAATCCCAACTGTGCCCACCAGTAGCACTAGAGCGACTCCGAGTTAGATAAATTTATTGGCACTTGGCGTTGGGTACTAGATGCATATATACTTGTACTCTATTTCCCCAAAAAGTATGTAGAAGCAAAATCGGGTGTAATTTATCGTCAATTATTGGTTGGCATCGCTATGTATAAAATAACGGGTTAATTGAAAGCACTGAACAATATTTTGGTATATCTTACATAGACAATTCGTAAGTAATATTAATAATGGGAGTTGAATCAGTAGAAAATCCTAGTGCCACCGAAGTTGTAGGCGGCTAAAAAATGTAACAAGAAATAAATGTTGTTCGCTTTCCTTTAAAATGCTGAATACCAATTATACCCAAATGCGTTGGAAAATCAGCGTTAAACAATGCATACAAAAGCCAAATTTTGATTATAGTTCAACACTACCGTGGAATCTAGTGCAAAAAAATTATAAATTCATATACTGTTTTTGATTAGCAACTTGCTGGAGTAAAACGTGGGCATTAACAAAGGTATCAAAGTTTTAAAAGCATAGTTGCATAGCCTAAGCATTGTTAATGTTGGCATCAATTAAGGCACGGCGAATGTCTTTTACCGTATTGGCTACGTTTAGATCATTGATTTTGGCTTCGCCTTTTAAGTTTTTGAAGGCCGATTCGAGGCGCTCTTGCAAATTTCCAAACATGCTACTACACTTTAATTTTTGGGTAGCAAATATAGTTTGTTGTAGGTCTATAAGTTGTATTAAAGTTATCTTCTTTACACACAAATTTTATAAATGGATTTTAAAGAAAAATAGTTAATAGTTTAATAACACACATGATTATATTTTAACATTATTTATTATTTTTTTTGAAAAAATTTTAAATATGAAAAAGTTCGTTCTAGCTATCTGCTTAATCGCTTTAATCTGTTGCTCAAAAAAGGATATTACTGTAGAGCAAAATGAAGTTGAAGTACAACTCCAAAAAGTACAAATCCTAAAAAAAGAGAGTGCTATTGATTCATTAATACTTAGTGATGAATTTGGGGATTTTGCTGATGTATATTTTGATAATACGATCAAAAGAATGTCATTGTTAAAATCCAAAGGGCTTAGTTCGACAGCAATTTCAAATGAATTTGATTCTTTGAAAACATTAAATGAGATTATTAATTTCTCAATTACATACAGTTTAGATACTACTGTAGTAAAAGATATGTACATAGACCCATTATCTGCCCTCACACTATTTTTAAAGTATAACCCCAAATACGAGAATTACACTGATGTTGAAATAAATGACCTTGTAAAATCAGCTTTGAATAAAGTCGCCTCTGATCCTAGTTTTCATATAAATAACCCAACAAATAAACTTGGAAACTCAATTAATGATTTTATTCTTGAGTTAAATGGACAGTTTGATGCACAAATTACTTGGGAGGAGGCTTTGGGTTGTGTTGCAATAGGATTGGCAGCTTACGTTGCGGAGAACTGGAAAAGTATAAAAACACTTGCTTCTGTACTAAAAGGTGAATTTCCAACTTTTGGCGTTATCAAGGCTGCTGTTACATTGTTTTTTCCACAAACAAAAGTAGTTTGGGCTGTTACATCACTTGTGGGGTGCCTGATTAATGCATATTTTGTAGATTAAAATTTATAAAATGAAAAAAATTGATTTTTCAGGGGCTATATGGCCTATTTTGATTTTATCTCTTTTTCTATCACCATATTTTTTTATTGCTTTTCCACTTTATATAATTGTGGTTGTTGGTTTTGGAATAACTTTTTTTGACGTTATTCGAGATGTTAACTACAAGAAGGGATTTACACAATTTACAAAGCTCTTACTACTAATTTTTCAATTAATCTTGATAGTTGGTTTTAGTTATATAGTTTTAAAGTACAGTAAAGCACTGAATTTAGACAGCTTACGTTCATTGAAATAAATGTTTCATACGTAATATGACTAAGGTTTTTAAAGCCCTTTTTGACTTTTATTTCTTTTATTGGTAGAGTTGTTTCAGAATATGAAACAACTCTATTTTTTAATTTAAGCAATAGCTTTACCAAAAGCCCTACATATTTTTTTAACTCAAAGTATTTTATCTGCCAATGATTTACCCCAAAAAATAAATACTTGTATTTTAGCAACTGGCTAATGCGTACGCAACCGCACCCAACTGCTGCATGATATCTAAAGAAAAAAAACAAATGAAAGTAGGATGGCTGCATTTAATAAATGCAGTATTATCAATATACGTTTTAATTGCGTTGCTAATTGATACCTTGTACAAACTACCACCAGAAGAACACAACTTGCTGCTGATGATTGATCATGGTATTTGCGTGTTTTTTCTAGTAGAATTTTGTCGTGATTTTTATAGGGCTGAAAACAAGTGGAAGTTTATGCGGTGGGGGTGGATAGATTTGTTAAGTAGCTTACCTTATTTAGAAATTTTTAGAGAAGGTAGGCTGATACGTATTGTTAGGATTATTCGCATTATTAGGGCTTTCAAAAATGTATCTGAATTGCTTAACCACTTGTTTGAAAACCGCATGAAGGGTACGTTTGGTAGTGCACTTATTTTCGCCATACTTACATGGATTTTTAGTGCCATAGCTATACTTGCTGTAGAACATGCGCCAGAAAGTAATATCAAAACTGCTGAAGATGCTTTATGGTGGGCTTATGTAACCATTACCACCGTAGGCTATGGCGATAAGTATCCGGTAACTACAGAAGGCCGTTTAATTGCAGGCGTGTTAATGACTACGGGTGTAGGTTTGTTTGGCATGTTCACCGGTTATTTGGCGAGCTTTTTTGTTCAAAAAGAAGTAGCACAAGAGTTAGCGGATAGATCAGAAGAGCGTCGTGTA
>DMPB01000087.1:12194-12705 GCA_003456175.1 Chitinophagaceae bacterium
GTAGCACAAGAGTTAGCGGATAGCTCAAACGAAAAGGCTTCGAACCCGGAGGAAGAAGCCTAATATTGGTTGTTGAAGTGTTGTTGTTCTTACTAGCCGAGGTATACTCTTAAGTGGCTGCAACGATTTGTACTTTTGAGTTTATTCAGAGCCTTGTCTTTAATTTGGCGTACGCGTTCGCGGGTAAGGTTAAAGCGAACACCAATATCTTCTAAGCTCAGTGGATTATCTACACCAATACCAAAGAAGTAACAAACTACTTCTTTTTGGCGCTCTGTGAGCATTTGTAAGCTTCGGCTGATTTCTAGTTGTAGGCTCTCGTGGTAGGTTAACTTTTCGTCGGTGCTTTCGGCATTGGGATTTTCCATGACATCTACCATGGTGGCATCTTCGCCATCGCCGAGTGGCGTATCCATACTTACGTGGCGGGTGTTGATGCTTAGGGTAGCCGTAACTTCTTCTACCGGTATTTCGAGCATAGTGGCTAGTTCTTCGTCGGAAGGTTCGCGTT
>DMPB01000087.1:12917-13063 GCA_003456175.1 Chitinophagaceae bacterium
TCTTCGTCGGAAGGTTCGCGTTCAAATTCTTGCTCTAGCTGTTGATACGCTTTTAAAATTTTGTTACTTAAGCCAACTTTATTGAGTGGTAAGCGTACTATACGACTTTGTTCTGCTAACGCTTGAAGAATGCTTTGGCGTATCCA
>DMPB01000087.1:13320-13587 GCA_003456175.1 Chitinophagaceae bacterium
TAGGAGATGAATTTAAAACCTTTAGTTTCATCGAAACGTAGCGCTGCTTTAATGAGCCCAAGGTTACCTTCGTTGATTAAATCTGGAAGGGTTAGACCTTGGTTTTGATACTGCTTGGCTACAGATACCACGAAACGGAGGTTGGCATTGATGAGTTTATTGAGTGCAGTGGTATCGCCAGCCTTGATACGGCGGGCTAGTTGAACTTCTTCTTCTGCACTCACCAAATCCATTTTGCCGATTTCTTGCAAATACTTTTCGAGGCTT
>DMPB01000087.1:13772-33463 GCA_003456175.1 Chitinophagaceae bacterium
ATACTTTTCGAGGCTTGGGCTCTCCCGATTGGTAATTGATTTGGAGATTTTGAGTTGACGCATACTCATAGCATTCCCATTTAGAGTGTTGGTTGTTTGTGTTAAAGGGGTGGCATTTTTTGTTAGGAAAGCAAATGGGGGTATTGCGTTTCTTACCTCAGCAATCTACGATATAGCAAAAAGCAAAAAAATTAAAATTTGTATAACTTATTGATACTCAGAGAGTTATAAATAGCCTTCTGTTGAATGTTTAACGGTTGGCTTGTTAAACAAAACAACACAAAAAAATATTTTGGCACTATCAATATTTCCCTAACATTGCACAACCCATAAACATGGCTATAAAATAGCAGTAAGGAATGAGTAAAAAACAGTTATTCACCTTGGAGTACAGAGTACGTTGCTCTCCAACCATTTTGTTCGAGTTTTTGAGCACCCCATCTGGCCTGCAAGAATGGTTCGCCGATAAGGTAGACGAGAAAGATGGTGAGTTTTCTTTTTCATGGAGCGGTGCACCGCCCGATAAGGCTAATTTGATTGAAATAGAAGAAGACCACTACGTTCGCTATCGTTGGGAACATCAAACCAAAGAAGAGTATTTTGAGTTTGAAATTGCTAAAACAGAAATTTCAAACCAAACTATCTTGATTATCCGTGATTTTGCTGAGAAGTCTGAAATTAAAGACCAAAGCCAGTTATGGGATTATCAGGTGAAAGATTTATTACACCGTTTAGGCAATTAACATTTACCGTAAGGTTACTATATAAACACTCGCTGATTTGTAGCGGGTGTTTTGCTTTTAGGCTATGTTAATTCGTGAGGTGCATGGTTGGTTCAATATAACTTTGCAGTAAATTTTTGAATAGAGCGTTGTGCTAAAAAAACTCGACATACTTATTATCAGGGCATTTGCCGGGCCGTTTATTGCTACCTTTTTGATTTCGTTGTTCGTATTAGTAATGCAGTTTTTTTGGCTGTATATCGATGATTTGGTTGGAAAAGGCCTAGATGTTACTACTATATTACAATTTATTTGGTACGTAAGCCTCACTTTGGTGCCGTTGGCACTGCCGTTAGCATTGTTGCTATCGAGTATTATGACGTTCGGTAACCTGGGCGAAAGTTTTGAATTGGTTGCCATTAAGTCGGCTGGCATATCGCTTACCCGATTTATGCGACCGCTTTTTATGGTTACGCTTGGCTTATCTGGTATTGCTTTTATTTTCAGTAATAACATTATACCAGTAGCCAATTTAAAAATGAGTCGTTTGAAATACGATATCATTGTAACGAAGCCAGCGTTTGATATTAAGCCCGGTATTTTCTATAATAAAATTGATGGCTTTGTAATTAAGCTTGGTTCTAAAACGCAAGACAGCTTAATTAAAGATGTGGTAATTTTTGAACGTAATTATAGCTTGCAAGACAATATCATCACTGCAAAAAGTGGTGTGATGCGGGTATCGGCCGACAAAAGATTTTTAGAGTTTTTCTTGCAAGATGGTTGGCGTTATACTGAAAAGGGTAATCGTGGCACTACCAATACAGAGTACACTCGGTTAGGCTTTAAGAGCTACAAAAAAGTGATGGACTTGAGTAGCTTTAAAATGAATAAAACAGAAGATAGCTTATTCAAGTACGATCCTAAAATGTTGAGTGTACGCCAAATACACGATGCCGTTGATAGCTTACATGCGAAAAGTAAAGATTATGGCAAGCGAAGTCAACGAGAACTTACACCATACCTCACTTTTGTTCGCTATTTGGATAGTAACGTTGTAGTTGGTAAGCCACAACAATCATTAAAAAAATTTGATGATTACTTGCCAGATAGCTTACGCACCATTATCAATGATAGAACAGCATCGCAATTAAACGCTGTTAAAAGTACGATAGATCAATTGGCGTTAGAGTATGCTAACAGAGAAGATACGTTAAAGAAACATTGGATTGAGTGGCACCGCAAGTTTACACTAAGTGTAGCTTGTTTAGTATTGTTTATCATCGGTGCACCATTGGGCAGTATTATTCGTAAAGGTGGTTTAGGGATGCCTCTAATATTCGCTATTGTATTTTTTGTAATATTCTATTTGCTCAACACCTTTGGCGAAAAATTTGCGAAAGAAGATGTACTCTCTCCACTCGGTGGTATGTGGTTAAGTACCATGATTCTAACACCTATTGGGGTGTTTTTAACCTACAAAGCCTTACGCGATTCGCAACTATTCAATAACGAATTTTATTATCGTACCTTTAAAGGTATTCGAATGCGTTTTGCACAGTGGCGACAACGTAAGCAAACCACCGCTTAAACTTTTATTTATGTCAACCTCACGCCG
Source organism: Chitinophagaceae bacterium (assembly GCA_003456175.1). GTDB lineage: Bacteria > Bacteroidota > Bacteroidia > Chitinophagales > Chitinophagaceae > UBA10646. Next base: position 16,113 of record DMPB01000087.1, read on the forward strand.
ACAATTTTTAGCAAATACTGGCAAAGCAACGCTCGCCGTTGGCCTATCGCAAATACTGCCTGCTAATATCTTACTAGCACAGCAACAGGCTACCATAGGTTTCACACAACAACCTTTGCCATATGCTTTTAATGCACTTGAACCAGTGATAGATGCCCTTACAATGGAGCTGCATTATACCAAACATGCAGCAGCTTATGCGAAAGCATTGAACGAAGCTATCGTTGCAGAGAAAGTAGGAACCACTACAACCCTTGAGCAATTGTTGGGCAATATTTCGAAGTACAGTACTAAAATGCGAAACAATGGAGGCGGCCACTATAACCACGAATTGTTTTGGAGTACCATGCAAGCACCGCAAGCCAATAATGCACCTTACGGTAAATTAGCCGACGCCATCAACGCAAGTTTTGGAAGCTTTGCTACCTTTCAAACCAAATTAAGCGATGCTGCAAAAGCACGTTTCGGTAGTGGTTGGGCGTGGTTGGTAATAACACCGAACAAGCAGTTGGTAGTAACATCAACACCGAACCAAGATAATCCGCTAATGGATGTTGCAGAAGTGAAAGGTACACCACTATTGGGGTTAGACGTGTGGGAGCATGCCTACTATTTAAAGTATCAAAACAAGCGAGCCGATTATATTCAAAATTGGTTTCAAGTAATTCATTGGCAACAAGTAGCTGCTCGTTACGAAGCCGCACTATAAATTTAAAGGTATGATTACAACAGCAAGCTGGGTAAGCGATTTAGCTTTTGATATTACCAGCGATAACAATCATGCAGCTAGGCTCGATACTACCGTAGAAGGTGGTAGCCTCAATAGCGGTATGAGTCCGAAACAAATGTTATTAGGAAGCCTATGTGCCTGTTCTGGGATGGATGTGGTTAGCCTACTCAATAAAATGAGAGTACCATTTACAAAACTAATAATAACAGCCGCCGCCGAACAAACCGATGAGCATCCGAAAGTGTTCAAATCTATTGAAGTAGTATATAAGGCCGATGTTGCTGCCGAGCAATTAGCACAACTCGAAAAAGCAGTTGCCTTATCACAAGACAAATATTGCGGTGTAAGTATTATGCTCAAAAAACATTGTGAGGTTAGCTACACGATTTCACTTTTACCGTAAGGTATTTATTGGAAATTTAATATAAGAATGAAACCTAAAGTTTTCTATTTCTACGATGCCTTATGTGGATGGTGCTATGGTTTTTCGCCAGTAATGCATCGCTTATTAGATACATATGCTACTGTAGTTGATTTTGAAATTATAAGTGGCGGTATGGTACTGCATGAAAGGGCTGGAATTGTGAATCCGCAAATGAGCCAGTATATTCTTAACGCTATCCCACAAGTTACGGCACTCACTGGTGTTAGCTTTGGAGAACCTTTTAAAGCACAGCTACAGTCGGGTACACGTTATCAAAATTCGTGGAAGCCTTCGCTAGCACTAACAGCCTATAAAAAGCTACATATAGCTAGTAGTTTCGATTTTGCTACTGCTATGCAACGAGCCACGTTTGTAGATGGGTTGAATTTAGAAGATGATAGCACTTACGTGCAAATACTTGCTCACGATGCACATGTAACTGTAGAACATCTTTTTGAGCAAATGGCAGTACCTAAAACTACCGGCCGAACACAACAAGGTTTTGATTTCACACAACAATTAAGTGTGCAAGGTTTTCCGGCATTGTTTGCGCAAATACATGGTCAGTACTATCAACTTACGAGTGGTTATGTAAGTTATGAACAGTTACAACCAGTGATGGAAAAAATTCAAGCCATCGCTGCACAATCACCAGAAATCAATGCCTAATCATGCCAGCCACTACCGCTACCGCTGCACAACAAAATCTTAGAACACAGTTCTGGATTACCCTACTATCGGTAGTGCTATTAAGTGGTAAAATGGTAGCCTATTATATAACGCACTCTGTTGCAGTATTATCTGATGCTCTAGAAAGCATTGTTAATGTAGTATCTGGTGTTATTGGTTTGTATAGCCTTTATGTAGCTGCCAAACCGAAAGATGCCGATCATCCCTACGGGCATGGTAAGGCAGAGTTTGTAAGTGCTGCGGTAGAAGGTGGTTTAATTGTAAGTGCAGGATTGTTAATAGCTTATCAAGCCGTACTACAATGGGTGAACCAACAAACACTACACAGTATAGATATTGGCTTAACAATAGTAGGCGTTACGGCGGTAGTTAACTTTGGTGCTGGTGCATGGTGCTTGCATTTGGGCAAAAAAAATAAATCGCTAGCATTACAAGCCAGTGGAAAGCATTTGCAAACAGATACTTACAGCACCATTGCTATTGTTGTTGGGTTATTATTAGTGCAGTTGTTACAATGGTATTGGCTAGATAAATTGGTAGCCTTAGCTATGAGTATGTACATTATGTATAACGGCTATACCATTATACGTGCATCGCTAGCTGGTATTATGGATGAAGCCGATACAGCTTTGCTTCAATCAATGGTACAAACCTTGAACGAAAATCGTCGCCTGCATTGGATTGATTTACACAACTTACGCGTTATAAAATATGGCAGTCATTTGCATCTCGATTGTCATTTAACAGTGCCTTGGTATTTGAATGTACACGAAGCTCACCAAGAGGTAGATGCTTTAGAAGCCTTGATTAAGCAGCATTATGGCAACAGCTTAGAACTCTTTGTACATACCGATGGATGCTTACCTTTTAGTTGTACCATTTGCAGCAAGGTCAATTGTATTAAAAGAGAACGTCCACAACAACAACAGTTGGAGTGGACGCTCAGTAATATTCTTAGTAACCAAAAACATCAAGCTATTAGCGGATAGTGTAACTCTGTATTTCAGTGTTTTGATTAATGGTACCAAAACCAGCCAAAGAACCATCAACACTCAAAGTGCTTTTTACTAAACCCACACCATCTTCATAAAAGAACGTACCACTACCCAAGTTTAAATCGCCTGGAAAACCTGCCGGACGCACAAAAATGGTTAATCCCACTTCTGTTACTTTGGTGAAATTTCTCGTACCAACAGTTAAAGAACGATTCTTCGCATTAATCTTGTAGCTTAACTTCACAGGGTAGTTGGTGCCATTAAAACTAAGCGTTGAGCTTTGCTCCCAAGTACCATTTACATTTAAATTGTCTACCAAATACCATTCTTCTAAACCAGGGCCACCAGGTAATTGCAGCGTACCAAATCGGTAGTAGTTATTTCCAGTTTTACTTAAATACACATTACCACCAGCGCTGTTACTCAATACTTTATAGGTTTTATTAAACATACTAGTATCTCTGTTCGTAGCGGTAAAGGTGTAAGTAATATTCGCAACCGTTTCTTTATAAGTCCAAGTGCTACCCGTTGTAAGCGGCTGAAAGTCGCCAGCGGCACTCGTATTATCTGTTTCTTTTTTGCAAGCGTTCAGGGCCAAAATGCCGGCTAAAGCAGCCACATACATTTTTTTCATAGAAAGTAGTGTATAGTTGTTATGAGTGCAAATTATGTTATTTATGCCTTACGGCAAATGCTAATACAGCCTAAGAGTGTTTTGTACAACAAAATGCTGCTTTCAACTTACAAGCAGGTAAGAAAGCACTTAAAGCAACTACAAAAACCAACTTCAACCTTAACTTCGCTGCTCACAGCAAAAAGATTGTTATGCAAGTTTGGAAAGATTATCAAGAACAACATAAAGATCGTTTCTTAAATGAGTTGCTCGATTTGCTTCGCATACCGAGTGTAAGTGCACGCAGCGAGCACAAGGCCGATATGGAGCATTGTGCTGAAGCCGTAAAGCAGCGTTTGCTCGAAGCAGGTGCTACCACAGTAACCATTTACCCAACGCCCGGCCACCCTATCGTATATGGCGAAAAAATCATTGATCCGGCTAAGCCAACCGTACTAGTATATGGCCACTACGATGTACAACCAGCCGACCCGCTTGAGCTTTGGCACAGCGGCCCTTTTGAGCCTGTTATTAAAGATGGCAAAATCTATGCTCGTGGCGCTTGCGACGATAAAGGCCAATTCTACATGCATGTGAAAGCGCTTGAAACCATGGTGGCTACCAATACCCTTACGGTAAATATGAAATTCATTATCGAAGGAGAAGAAGAAATTGGCAGTCCCAACTTGGCAACTTTTGTAAAAGAACATAAAGCACTGTTAAAGGCCGATGTAATTTTAATTAGCGATACCGCTATGATTAGCATGGATACACCAAGTATCGATATTGGTGTACGTGGCTTAAGCTATATTGAGGTAGAAGTAACAGGACCTAACCGCGACTTACACAGTGGTGTATACGGTGGTGCTGTAGCCAACCCAATTACCATGCTCGCCAAAATGATTGCAAGCTGCCACGATGAAAATAATCATATCACCATCCCAGGTTTTTATGATGATGTGGTTGAAAGTACTGCAGCAGAACGTGCAAAAATGGCCGAAGCACCTCACGACGATGCTGCTTATGCATCTGATTTGGGTGTACAACAATTATGGGGCGAAAAGGGCTATACCACCAACGAGCGTACTGGTATTCGTCCAACCTTAGAGTTGAACGGTATTTGGGGTGGTTACACTGGCGAAGGCGCTAAAACAGTATTGCCTAGCAAGGCTTTTGCTAAAATCAGTACACGTTTAGTACCCAACCAAAGTAGTGCCGTAATTACTGAAAAGTTGATTCAATATTTTCAAAGTCAGGCACCAGCCGGCGTAGTGGTAAAAGCTACAGAACACCATGGCGGCGAGCCTTATATGACACCTATTGATAGCATTGAATATCAAGCGGCTGCAAAGGCCATTGCAACTACTTTCGGTAAAGAGCCTATTCCGGTGCGTGGCGGTGGAAGCATTCCTATTTGTGCATTGTTTGAAAAAGAGTTGGGCATTAAAATCGTATTTATGGGTTTTGGCTTAGATAGCGATAACTTACATAGCCCGAACGAAAAGTACGATGTGTTCAACTTCTACAAAGGCATTGCTACCATACCCTATTTCCATCAGTTTTATGCCGATATGAAGCAGTAATCATTTACCGTAAGGTGTATGTTTATGATGTTAAAAGATATGGGGCGGCCGCAGGCCGCCCCATATCTTTTTTACCGTAAGGCCAACAAAACATGTCGAGTATTGTAATTACAAAAAAACAACATCATGCCTTTGCCTAAAGTTGCTGTTATGTGGTTTCGCCGCGATTTGCGTTTGGCCGATAATGCAGCACTCTATCACGCACTACGCAGTGGTTATCCGGTAGTTCCATTGTTTGTTTTTGATAAGCATATTTTAGATAAGCTCGATGATACTACCGATGCACGTGTAACTTTTATACACCAAGCTATCGAAAGTATGCAAGCAACGTTGGTAGCTATGGGTAGTAGTATGCAAGTGTATCATACAACACCCGAAGCAGCGTGGGAACAATTAGCCAGTAAATTCAATATTGTTGCGGCATATACCAATACCGATTATGAACACTATGCAGTTCAACGCGATGCAGCAATAGCACAGTGGTTGCAAAACAAAGGCGCTGTTTTACATAGCTTTAAAGACCAAGTAATTTTTGAGAAAAACGAAGTGGTGAAAGACGATGGTAAGCCTTACACCGTTTTCACGCCCTACAGCAAAAAGTGGAAGCTCAAGCTTACGCCATATCAGTTCAAAGCATATCCAACAGAAAAATATTTTGATGCTTTTTATAAACAATCACCGCAAGAAATACCAGCCTTACGGCAAATGGGTTTCGCACCCACTACATTAAGCTTTCCGCCCCCAAGTGTAGCTAACGATGTGTTGCAGCGTTACAAAGACCAAAGAGATTATCCGGCCATTAAAGGAACCTCGCTGCTGAGCGTGCATTTGCGTTTTGGTACTATTAGTATTCGTGCATTAGCAAGGCAGGCAGCACCATTAAGTGAAGGTTTTTTAAATGAACTTATTTGGAGAGATTTTTACCATCAAATTACGCATCATTTCCCGCATATTGGCGAGGGAAAAGCCTTTCGCAAAGAATACGATGCCATACAATGGCGTAATAACGAAGCCGACTTTGAGGCTTGGTGCCAAGGCAAAACGGGTTACCCTATTGTAGATGCTGGCATGCGAGAACTTAACACAACAGGGTACATGCACAATCGGGTACGTATGATTGTTGCTAGCTTTTTAACCAAGCACCTGTTAATAGATTGGCGTTGGGGCGAAGCTTATTTTGCCAAAAAATTACTTGATTTCGATTTTGCAGCCAACAACGGTGGATGGCAATGGGCTGCTGGTAGTGGTTGCGATGCTGCACCATACTTTAGAGTGTTTAATCCAACCTTACAAGCACAAAAATTCGATAAAGACGGTAGATATATTCGCAAGTGGGTGCCAGAACTAAACAGCTTTAGTTATCCTAAACCAATCGTACAACACGAGGTAGCTCGTAAGCGGGTATTAGAAGCTTATGCTGTTGCACTCAAAAAATAAAAGTCGAACGCCTATGCAGGTTCTTCTATGAATACAGGATTGTTGTAGCTGCTTTGCGGATGCAGTTGTTGGTACACTTGTATTAAGGTATGCACGGCTGCTTTGCCTTTTGCACCAACATGATGGCTAAAGTCGTTCACATACAGTTCAATATGTTGCTGCATTACAGTAGGCTCCATAGCTTGTGCATAGCACTGTACGTAATTGCTAATATTGGGGTAATTACGCCAACTGTAAGCAATACTTTGTTGTATCAAAGCATTCACCTGTAAGGCAACTGCAAGGGGAACGTCTTTACGAACAGCAATACCACCAAGCGGTATGGGCACTTGCAATTGTTGCTCCCATAGGTTGCCTAAATCGCACAATGCTACCAAGCCTTTTTGTTGATATGTAAAGCGATTTTCGTGAATAATTACACCTGCATCGGCTTCGCCACGTAAGATGGCATCTTCTATATCGTGAAATACGGCAAAGCGTTTTTGTGTTACTTGTGGGTACGCCCAACTGAATAAAAGGTGAGCTGTAGTATTGGCTCCTGGAATGATAACTGTTTTCGGAGTGGTATTACCATTAGCTGCCAACCATGCCGGTGTTGTTACGAGCAAAGGTCCCACGCCCATGCCAAGTGCGCCACCTGCAGGCAACATTTGATATTGCGATGCAATAAGTGGTAATACACCATAGCTAATTTTTGTAAAAGGTAGTTTGCCCGCCAAAGCCCATTCGTTTAGGGTTTGAACATCTTCTAACACTGGCGAAAAGCGGAGCCCATTGGTTGGGATATCACCATTTACGAGTGCATCGAAAATAAAAGTATCGTTAGGGCAGGGGCTATAACCAATTGCAATATTCATATTGCAAAGTTGCATGAAAGCTGTAGCAACATTTGCCGTAACGCGAAAATATTATGACTGTTTTGCTAACTGCGCTAACCATTCTAGTAAGGTATGATTCACCGCTTGTATGGCAGGTGCAATTTGCCATTGTGTTTTATCTCTCACCCCAACCAAATTGCTGATAGCTCGCAACTGTAAAAATGGAATTTGTAACATGCTGCATACGTAATGCAACGAGGCACCTTCCATGCTTTCGATATCGGCACAATAATGGTTTTGCAGTTGCTTTATATGGTTGATATCGGTACTAATTTGTGCCACCGTAGCACCAATTACTGTTGGTAAGTTCAAAAAATTATATTGTTGTAACCAAGGGTTACTTAATGCCTTCGCTTGAAAAGGCGTTTCGTTCGGAGCCACTAGCTGCAAATCAAACATATCTTTCCATGTTTGTTGTTCCCAAACACCGGTATCTGCTAAAAATTCATGTGCTACAACTACCACTGTACTGAGCGGTAACCTTGCGGTAAATGTGCCCGCAATGCCTAATTGTATTACGATATCGGGCCGAATTCGCAGCATGCTTTGTTGTAAATGAAAGGCAGTGGGTAGCATACCAACGCCAGTTGTTTGGAAAAATACCGCTAGGGTACCTCCATTATTTGGCTGCATGGATGTTGGTAAAGCGGCAGCGGTAGGCTGCCATTCTGCAGCAGTAGCAGCAGTTACAAGCACTTTCATGGTGTAAATGTAATAGCGGCTATGTGGAAAAACCTTCAGTAAAAATTAATTTTCCACTTTCAGATAAATGCTATCTTTGTAATTGTATTAGTACCACTATGGGTAGATCTCGTAATTTTTTGTTCTTCTTGCTGGGTGTTGCCGTTGGCATATCCCTGGGGTACAATATTTACCATTACAACCGCGACAGATACGGTTATTCAACCGTGTATCAAGATCATAACCGCGATGTTGTTTGGGTTTATTCTCCATAAATAATACACTTTATAAATCAACCCCCGACATATTCGGGGGTTGATTATTTTTGCAGCCAATTGAATGTGAGGTTACATGGTATACTTAACTAGGTTAGAACATTTTAACGCAGCACACAAACTCTACAATCCGAATTGGAGCAAAGAGCAAAATGAAGCTGTATTTGGCGTTTGTGCCAACGAAAACTGGCATGGTCACAACTTTGAGCTCTTTGTAACCGTAAAGGGTGAGGTTGATGCTGATACCGGCTTTTTGATGGATGTAAAGCAGCTAAGCAAACTTATTCAAGAGAAAGTAATCAAACATCTTGACCATAAAAATCTGAACCTAGATGTGCCATTTTTGGCAGGAAAAATGTGCAGTACCGAAAACTTAGCCATGGGTATTTGGGAACAATTAGTGCCGCATTTGCCCGCTCATGTGCAGTTGCATTGTGTTAAATTATATGAAACGCCACGTATTTATGTGGAGTATTTCGGGTAGTATTTATTTTTACTGTTCAACAAACTTTCATAAATTCATTTACGTAAGTACTTGAGGTACTAACTTGAACATTGTTGTTACATTTGTTTTGCCGAAAGTTTAAACAAAGTGCAACGGTAAGCGTTATTAAACACTATACGTTATATGGTAAGCACACTTCTTACTTATAAGCGTATACGGATGAAAGTTGACAGCGAAAGTGTGTCGCTCTAGGTAATCGTCCCTTACGGGCAAATGAAGCCCATTTAATTATGAAAAAAGTAGCGGTTTTTAGGAAAGAACATTTTAATGCGGCACATCGCTTGCATAACCCTGCACTTACCGATGCAGAAAATGCACGTGTATTTGGCAAATGTAATAATGTGCATTATCACGGACACAATTACGAACTTATCGTAAAAGTGGTAGGAGATATTGACCCTATTACAGGCTATGTGATTGACATGAAAGTGTTGAGTGATATTATTAAAATAGAAGTGCTTGATCGCTTCGACCATAAAAATTTAAACCTCGATGTTCCTGAATTTGCTAGCATAAATCCTACTGCCGAAAATATTGCAGTAGTCATTTATGACTTGTTGCGAAAGCAAATACCATCGGAACATTCGTTAAAAATTACTTTGTATGAAACAGAACGGAACTTTGTTGAATACCCCGCTGAATAAAGATATGATTGAACTAAGTGATTTGCATATTGATGAGATGGGCGATAACCATATTGCTACTTCGGTAGATACACCCATGCGTGCCGATGCGTTTGATTTAAGCGACGATGAAAAGGTTGCTGCTATTGAAAAGCATTTTAAAGCTATTATGGATGTACTAGGCCTAGACCTTACCGATGATAGCCTAAAGGGTACGCCACGCCGTGTTGCGAAAATGTATGTAAAAGAAATATTTAGTGGATTGAACCCTGCTAATAAGCCAGCAATTGCGTTGTTTGAAAACAAATACAAATACAACGAAATGTTGGTTGAAAAAAATATTAGCTTTTACAGTAACTGCGAGCACCACTTTGTACCCATTTATGGTAAGGCGCACGTTGCCTACATTAGTAACGGTAAAGTGATTGGCTTGAGCAAGTTGAATCGTTTGGTTGAATTTTATGCTAAACGCCCGCAAGTGCAAGAACGTTTAACAGTACAAATCGGAAGAGACTTGCAAGCGATATTGGATACTGAAGATGTAGCCGTAATTATTGATGCCAAACACCTTTGCGTAGCAAGCCGTGGCGTTGAAGATGATACTAGTAGCACCGTAACAAGCTATTACGGTGGTAAGTTTAAAGAGGAGGCAACTCGTAACGAATTATTACGATACATTGATTTAAAAACGGACATGTAGTATCGCAATACTACCAACAAAAAGCACCGCTTTTGAGCGGTGCTTTTTTTATATTAATTACCTTACGGTAAATGTTGATAGTACCTACTTACTCTTCAACAACTTCGGCTTGCATAATACTTAAAGCAACGCTATCGGTGCCTTTAGGTGTACCATATTTCAGTTTAATTTTTTCTTTGTCGCCCGGTGCTATAGTTGCATCAATTATATCTTCATGGTTTTCAACCAATTGGCCTTCTTTGTAGTAAAGTGATTTGATACGAATGTTTTTATAGCTTACTACAGAAGCGGTATTCACTAAATAAGCCTTTACAACAGTTTGTCCCCAAAAGTTCTTTTTATCTTTCTCATTCTCAATTTTTAAAAACTTCTTGGGCTGCTTTTTTTCTTTCTCCACTAAAGTTTCTTTCGCTGATTGATAATTACTATCTACACTATTGCTATTACTGTCGGAGGTATCGTTGTTATTACACGCAACAGCTAATAATGCAAATAGGATATACATAAGTTTTTTCATGATACAATATTATGATGCAAAATAAAGCCACTTACGTAAATAAATAAGTGGCTTAGTTGCTATTACCTGTAGTTTATTTTGATTGCATAAGTTGCCTATTGCGTGGGTAGCGAATTGTATAACTAAAGCGAACTTTTTTACTTTCGCCTGGCGCTAGTTTGATGTTCCATTGTAAGAAGCCCGTTTCTTCATTTACTTGAGCATCGCCACTATCGGTGAGTTTGATTTCAATTTCTTTATTGATAGCAATTGGATACTGATCTTTTAATTGCGTAGTTACTTCTGTGCTTTTATTGTTTTTAATAGTGATTTCGTAGGTGTATTGTTCTTCTCTGTTGTCGCCTCGAACTTTTTGCTTGCTCAAGTCTTTAATGAGTTTTCTATTTACCGCAAGGCGTTTATCTCTACCCAATGTTATCATAAGCGTATCGGCTATTGTAACAGGGTTAATAAAGGTTTGGCCGATGTATACATTGTCTAATACGATATTCACTTTTCCTGACAAGAGGTTTAGGCTTTCCCAATCGTTGATATAACTAATCATATAAGCATCTACATCTTTTCTTGGGATACTAACGTTGCTGTAAGTTGCTTTGATATCTTCTTCTTTAATATTAACGTTGTATGTATTGCCATTGCTTGGAATATCATATGGAATTGAAATATTAAAATTTACATTTAATTGATTTTCAATTTGTGCGGTAAAACTTTTTAAAGTACTTGGATCAACATAAGAAGTACTAGCCTTTGTTGTTTGTTTCCGCATGTCACTTTCAACATCATCAATATCTGCTCTAGATTTTCCGTAGCCAACTACAACCACTTCTTGTAATGCTACATTGTTATTGAGTGTAGTAATACCACTACGATATTGCTGCTCTAAAAGTTGTAAGCGCCATGGTGTTAATTCCGGCGCTATTTGTTGCGTATTAGGCGAAGTTGTGCTCAGTGTTAGTAATACTTGCTTCCAATCGATGCCGGTTGATTGTTGAAGTTGAGCCTTATATACAATAGTACTAGAGTTATCTTTTGATTTAACACGATAGTCGTAGCTGGGCGACCATCCGGCATTGCGTGTAAAGTAGCTAACCTTTAATAGGCCGTTTTGTATAGCTTGCTGCGCATATACTTGTAATACAAGCTGGCATTTAGGTGCACTGCTAGTAGTATTGTATTTATAAACTTCGGCATGAATATCATTTATGCGTTGTTGTATACTATCAATTCTTGATTGATGCTGTGTTTTTTGAACCTGCATTTGATAGATAGCTACTTTGATTGTTTCAATTTTTGTGGTGTAGTAATCTATTAGTTTGAGCAATTCTGTACTATTAATTTCTTTACCTGGTGCTAATTGAGCATTGGGTAAAATAAGCTGACTTGTTTTAGCAAGTTGTTCTTCTTTAATACTAATACTCGATTGTAGTGCATCTATCGAAAATCGAATTTGCTTGATGCTATCTAATTTAGGTGCAACGCCTACAGCTTCAATCGGCTTTTTATTATCGTACACATGTTGTACTCTGCTGCTCATGAGTGCTACACCTTCGGGTACTGCTATTTGTACACTGGCAGCATCGAGTGTAATGCTGATATCGTTAATAATTATTTCTTGTAAGCCTTTAGTTACAGCTATTTCGGCATGATGCGTTAGTTCTGCACCTGCACCATAGTACACTGTAGCTTCTTTTAACTTGCTACTATAATTAGGTATATTTTTAGTTGTTTGAGCTTTTGTTAATACAAAGCTGCAAATGCATATAATACATGCTATCACTTTGAGAAGGTTGTACCGCATATGTTTGATTTTGCAGTACAGATGTTACATACAGTATAATTACACAAAGGCAGCTAATTATTTTTTTACGATTTGTGTACGTGTACTAATACTAAATCCACTAAAACATCCAATTACATCGGTACCTTGAATGGTGCTAATGAGATTGACTGGTGTTTGAAAGAGCCCGTTGTTATCTCTCGCTTTTTGATAACTATCCCAAAAATTGTAGGTTTCTCTTGTAACGCTTGTAAGCATGTATTGTACTGTATCGCCAACCGGTAAGCCTTGTGGGTGCGTTAAGCGAATGTATTGACCATTGACTAAATCATCTCTGCCCGGTGCTCTGCTAAAGGTTAATCCGCCCCAGCCAAAGTTGGTTCTATTTTCTCGCCATTGCCAGAAGTATAAATATCTATTGCCGATGGTATCGGGCTCTTTGTAGTTGCTCGTCATCCGCATCTCATAACGAGCATCATCATCATCATATGTGCTATCAGCGAACGATAGACTGTCGAGCCGAACTGGTGCAAGTAATCTTGTGATAGCACTATAAGTTTTGCCTGCAAAGGCTATTTCTAACAAATAATCTTTTTGAGGTCGACCAATAAGTGCATTGCTTGAATCGGTAATCAAACGTGGATCAAAATAAACACCATTACGAAAGTTGCTAGGAATACCAGGAAAATTAAGTTCACGTAATTGCACAGTAGTATTGCGATCCCATACATATTGGTTGTTACGCCATTCACCTTCTGTAATGGTAACTGTTGCGTTACTTACAGGTAAGCCTTGCAAATTAGGATTGAAGTAATCTACGGAATTTGATAGTACTACATAGTTATAAAATCTATTCACATTGTTGATGTAACCTTCTACTACTAGCCATTGCTTGCCTGCTGGCACATCAATATTAATATCTTTTTCACAAGCAAAAAAAGTTACAGAAATTAATAATATTAAAAATATTCTTATTGTATTCATAACTAAAAACTAAAGTTCCAAGTAGCACTTGGGGTGATTGGAAATAGATATACTTTTTTGCCTTGAACTTTTTGTTGATCTTGATCAACATCTACATAAATGAAGAACGGGTTAGCTCGATTATATAGATTGTAGATACCAAAGTTCCAACTGCTTTTAAAACGTTTATTACTATTAGGCTTTCGGGTATAGGTAAAGGAAATATCTGCTCTATGATAGGCTGGCATTCGAAAGCTATTGATAGCATCGAACCGATTGATATTCGTGAAAATAGGTTGCTGATCGGCAACATTAACACCAGTCATGTACACAAAGCGACCGTTAGGCAGGGTAAGTGCATTACCTGTACCATAAACGAAAACAAAGTTAGCATCCCATTTACGATTGATTTTGTAGTTAGCAACTAAACTAACATCGTGTGTTCTATCATAGCGGAATGGAAATGGTTGGCCATTGTTCAATGCTGCAAAAGTTCGCTCTGTTCTACTAAGGGTATAGCCAAGCCAACCTGTGAGTCTTCCTTTCTTTTTCTGTACAAACAATTCAACACCATAAGCTTTACCACTTCCAAATATCATTTCACCTTCTAAGTTTTGATTCAGTATGAGTTGTGCTCCTGGCTTTATCTCAATTTGATTATCCATGCTTTTATAGTAGGCTTCTACGCTAAACTCATAGGTATTATCATTCCAATTGGTGAAGTATCCAATTGCAAACTGATGTGCAATACTAGGTTGTACTTTGTTGCTACTAGGTACCCATAAATCGCTTGGAAAAGTGGCACTGCTTGTAGTGGCTAAATGTAGGTACTGTGCTGTTTTAGTATAACTTGCTTTAATGCTACTTTTACTATCAATACGGTACAATAGATTCAGACGAGGTTCCGGATTTTGGTATTGTGCAATAGACTGACCTCTACCATAAGTTACCGATGCTCCAAGAGCATTACCTTCAGCATCAAATTGTTGTAATGTGGTAGGCCCCACTTGTTCAAAAATACTGTATCGCAAGCCTGCCGAAATATTCCAACGAGCACCAATATCATAGGCTGCACTTGCATAAGCAGCCCATTCATTAGCAAACTGGTTTTGTAGTTGGCTCTTAAAATCTTGCAATCCTGTTGTTACACCTCCTGCTCCGGGGGTAAAGCGATGTCGCAAATATTGACCACCCCATTTTAACTGTAGTTGATTACTGACTCTGTAGTTAAAATTAGTTTGTACGCTATAATCTCTAATACCACTACTAAACAAAAACTGCAAACTGCTAAAACCAAACCTGCTATCAAGATTAAATCTATTGTAAGTTACGTTAGTGGTTTGTTGTAAGCGACTGGTTATACGCTGCTGCCAACGCAGTCCAATTACTGTATTACCGTAGTAGGTGTTAAACTCTCTACGTCTTCCGAAACGTTCATTTACAAACAGAAAATCATCTTGCCCGTGGTAAATGAGTAAGGCTAGGTTATTGTTGTTATTAAGCTGCCAATCAACTTTAGCATTGATATCGTAAAAGAAGTAACCATTACTGCCAACTTCTTGTGGTGCTGCCAAACGAGCTAATGCATCAGCATAGGTGCGTCGTACATTCAGCATAAAGCCAACTTTATTTTTTACAATTGGGCCTTCAATACCTAAGCGACTGCTAATTAGTCCAACACCACCTGTATATCTGATACTATCTTTTCTGGTAGTTCGTGTTTCTACGTTAATAACACTACTTAAACGGCCACCATATTCGGCTGGTATGCCACCTTTAATTACTTCAATATCTTTTACAGCGTCGCCATTGAAAATGCTAAAAAATCCGAGTAGGTGGTTGGGGTTGTAAATAGGAGTACCATCGAGCAGTACAAGATTTTGGTCGGGGCCGCCACCACGTACATAAATACCGCTGCTAGCATCGCCACCGTTTTTCACACCTGGCAACAATGCTATTGCTTTTAATGGATCTACTTCTCCAAAAACAACAGGAAGTTTTTTAAGCGTAGCCACATCAATGATTTGTGTGCTCATTTTATTGGCGCCAACAAAACGGTTGGTGCTTGTTACAGTAACAGCTTGTAGTGCATTCACATTTACCGTAAGGTTAATTACAAAGCTGGTATCGGTATTGCTGTTAATGCGAAATGTTTTTTTATAAAATCCCGTGTGGGAAATACTGATGCTATGATTACCAATTGCCAAAGGAAAGCTTACTCTGCCACTGCTGTCGGTAACATAGTATTGCTTTGATTTTGCAATGGTAATGCTGCTGTTCGGCAGCGGGCTACCCAACGAATCGGCTACTGTGATAGCTACAATAACTTGCTGTGCTTGTGCCCGTGTATAGAAAAAAAATATGCTTAGAAAGAAAAATAAAAACTTGTTCATGCGTTACGCAAATTGGTGTTTTTGATGCTACTATTGGCCCTTGTTGCTGCCGCTTTGTAGTACCCTTAACAAAGAATTAGCAACCTTGCGGTAAATGGATAACAATGCTTTTACCGTAAGGTTTTCACCGCAGATACGCCTACCTTTGCCACCTCACACGAAATTCCTTTTTTATGAAGTTTGGCGTTGTTGTTTTCCCAGGTAGCAATTGCGACCGCGATATGCAAGACAGTCTACAAAACGATTTGGGGAAAGAAGTTATTATGCTTTGGCATAAAGAAAGCGATTTAAGTGCTTTTACCACCGACGATTGCATTGTATTGCCAGGCGGTTTTAGCTATGGCGATTACTTGCGTTGTGGTGCTATTGCTCGCTTTAGCCCCATGATGCAATCGGTAATTGATTTTGCTAACAATGGTGGTAAGGTTTTGGGGGTGTGTAATGGCTTTCAGATTTTGTGTGAGAGTGGCTTATTACCAGGTGCCTTATTGCAGAACAACCATCAGCAGTTTAATTGTAAAAATGTATACCTCACCAGCGGTAATGGTAAGGCCTTAAAAATTCCAATTGCACATGGCGATGGCCGTTATTATGCCGATGCTAATACTTTAGCTGCATTACAATTGAACAATCAAATTTTATTCCGCTATTGTAACGAAAATGGTACAGTTGTACCCGAAGCCAATCCTAATGGTACTACCGATAACATAGCTGGTATATGCAATGCTAACAGAAATGTTTTTGGTATGATGCCGCACCCTGAAAGAGCCACTAGTGCACTATTGGGTAATGAAGATGGTAAAATTGTTTTTCAGCTTTTAGGACTGAGTTAACATACCGTAATGTTACTTGCATCGTAGATAACAAAAAATTCAACAACATGCGTTTCATCATTGCTTTATTGTTGCTTGTATGCAGCCATCTTGGGTTCGCACAAATCAAAGATCCTGTACAATGGAAGTACAATATTGTGAAAAAATCGGCCGACACTTACGAAGTTGTAATTACAGCAACCTTACCTAAGCCTTGGCACATATACAGTCAGAACACGCCTGCCGGAGGCCCTATTCCTACAAGCATTGTTTTTAAGCCTAATCCTTTAATCAGCTTGGTAGGAAAGCCGAAAGAAATCGGAAAATTGCAAACTGAACACGATAAAAATTTTGGTGTAGACGTTAAGCACTATGCGAACGAAGTAACATTTATTCAGGTTGTTAAAGTAAAAGGTAAGGTTAAAACCAATATTAATGGTGTTGTTGAATATATGGTGTGCGATGATCACCAATGCTTACCGCCCACTAAAAAGAATTTCACTTTAGCATTACAGTAATACGCAATTATGCAAAAAATTATAGCAGTTGTTATAGCATTCACTGTACTACTTCAAGTTCATAAAGCTACTGCACAGGAAGTTAAAAATCCTGTGCAGTTTGCTTTTGCAACCAAGCGAATTAACGATAGCATCGTACACCTTACGATAAATGCTACACTAGATCAAAAAACTGTTTTGTTTGGGGTGCAACAGCCTACTAACGAAGCTTTTGTAAGTAGTATTACGTGGGATACT
>DMPB01000087.1:33699-38028 GCA_003456175.1 Chitinophagaceae bacterium
ATACTAGTGTTACAAGATATACACGAGCTGCTGATACAATACTTACTAAAGGAAACTTAGTAGTTGTAGATGATGGAAGTGGCACAAAACTCAACGCGTATAGCGATAAGGTAGCTTTTACATACATCTTACATATCCCTAGCAATCAGCAGGTAGATGTTAAGGGTAGCTTTAATTGGTTAGCAAAATCTGGCGATGCGTTTCCAAGCAATACAGTATCATTCGGAGAGGTCGTTATGCCAACACCTGCCGATGTAACACTTGAGGCAACTAATAATGCTGATACTCAAGTACCTACCTCACTGCTCGATACGTTTTTACTATCGTTACTTGCAGGTTTTGCAGCTGTATTTACACCTTGTGTATTTCCATTAGTACCGGTAACTGTAACCATGTTTTTGAAGCGAGCCGAAAGCAAAGGGAAAGGCGTTATTACTGCACTTTGGTACTCATTAAGTATAATACTAATTTATACAATCCCAACAGTAATACTTACATCCATATTTGGCGATAAAATTTTATACAGTATCAGTACAAGTGCAGTAAGTAATCTATTGTTTTTCCTCATTTTTATTGTGTTTGGTATTTCATTATTGGGAGGTTTTGAGTTACAGCTGCCGAATAAGTGGGCGAACTCAGTAGATGGTAAAGCAAGTAAAGGTGGCTTTATTGGCATTTTCTTTATGGCCCTTACATTGGTAATTGTTTCTTTCAGTTGTACTGGTCCGTTGGTAGGATTATTATTGGGTAGTACCAGCAGCCAAGGAATTAGTCTTGCGCCAGTATTAGGCATGTTAGGTTTTAGTCTTGGTTTAGCTTTGCCATTCACGGTATTTGCATTATTCCCCTCTATGATCAAAAGCTTACCTCGTAGTGGAGGCTGGCTAAATAGTGTAAAGGTTTTCTTTGGCTTTATTGAATTGGCGTTGGCTATGAAATTCCTCAGTAATGTAGATTTAATCTATCATTGGGGTATACTCGATAGAGATGTATTTCTAAGTATTTGGATAGTATTATTCATACTCATGGGTATGTATTTATTGGGTAAATTACAATTCAGCCACGATAGCGATTTGCCATATATCACGTTGCCACGTTTATTTTTTGCCATTGCTGCATTTTGTTTTGCGGTGTATATGATACCAGGTTTGTGGGGTGCACCACTCAAACCATTGAGCGGATTGATTCCGCCCGCTACAACACAAGATTTTAATGTGTTGCTCACAAATAATCAAGCTGCTACTAACCTTACGGTAAATAATAGCGCGGCACAACCACCAAAAAAATTAACGGATAAATTAAAGTTGCCTTTCGGGTTAGTTGGATATTTTGATTTAGAAGAAGGTATGGCAGCCGCAAAAGTATTGAACAAGCCAATCATGCTCGATTTTACCGGACATAGTTGTGCTAACTGTCGTAAGATGGAAGAAGAAGTATGGAGTAATCCTCAAGTGCTACAAACACTCCGCAACGAGTTTGTAATTATTAGTTTATACACCGATGAACGTACAGAGTTACCATTGAACGAACAGTACACCAATGCTTCAGGTGAACGCATTACTACCATTGGAGAGAAAAATCTCGATTATCAAAAAGAGAAATTCAAATTCAATGCACAGCCCTTGTATATGTTTTTAGATAATAACGGTAATACACTCAGCGATGTACGTTATGGTTACGATAACAATATCAACAAATTCTTAACCCACCTGAATAAAGTAATAGCTGTATATAAAGAGCGTTCAAAATAATCACTAACTACATGCGTATTTGTATGCCTTTATTGTGGCTGAGCAATGCTGCAATAAAGGCATCTTTATGAGCAGGAGAAATAGTAATGCTTTCAAACCTACGGTATCGAATTTCTAAACGATCGGTGCTCAGTGCAGGTGCCGATAGCCAGCTATTACTTTTTTGAATAGCGGTAATACTAGCAATCGGAACAGATTGCTTGAAAAAGCCACAATGCACAAATAGCTCCGTTGCCGTAACTGTGTACTTTGTTGCAAGGCAAGAGCCCGCAATTACTAACGCTGGTAGCATTACAGCACACATATACCATTGTGGATGCAACACTGCAATAGCTAATGTCATTACTACTAAAAAACATAGTAGTATATAATACCATCTATCGACCTTGCTTTTAAAAGTTATTGGATTCATCGTTGATTTGTTGAAGAAAATGCTTTTATCGCGGCATCTGGAACAGGTTGTTTTTTACCAGCAGCATAATCAAAACATAGCATACCAGTTTTTGCTTTTGCTGCAGTAACAATGGTATCATTTTTATTTACCGTAAGGTGATATATCACATCAAAGCCAAGTCTATCAATACCTTGTACGGTAACATGTGCCGTAACAACATCCCCATATTTTAGTTCGTGTTTATATTCCATCCCAACATCGGCCATAATAAGTGCTACGCCTGCCATGTTCAATTCGCTCCACCCAAACGATGCTAAAAATTGCATTCGTGCCTCGTGTATCAAACTTAAAAAAGCATCGTTACCAACGTGCCCACCATAATTCACATCGCCAATACGAATGGGAATTTGAGTGGTGAATAAAAATTGATCAGGTAATTGAATTTTAATACGTTCCATAATGCGTTATAAAGCTACTTGAGCATTTAAAAAAGTGAGTAATGCATCTACTGCTTTGCGGCGATGGCTATACTTATTTTTTTCGTTCAGTAACATTTCACCAAAGGTTTTATCGCTGCCAATAGGTTTGAACACAGGGTCGTAACCGAAACCATTGGCACCGCTAGGTGAGTTAGTAATAATGCCATCGCAACGGCCTTCGAAAGTGTAAGTTTTGCCGTGCCATACCAACGATATTACCGTTAAGAAATAAGCATCCCTTACGGTAAATGAAGCCATGTTTTGTAATAACTTATTGATGTTGGCATCGAAGTTTTTATCGTTGCCAGCATAACGGGCACTTTTTACACCGGGTTCACCGTTGAGTGCAGGCACTACTAGTCCCGTATCTTCTCCAAAGCAATTTTTACCCGTAAGGGCATAAATGGTTTTGCTTTTTTCATGAGCATTCGCAGCAATGGTATCGTGCGGTTCAGGAATATCTTGTGTGATACCAGCTTCGCCCATGGTAATTACATGCAAGTGGGGTGGGAGCAGTTGGGCAATTTCTTGTACTTTATGTTGGTTTTGTGTAGCGAATATTAGATCAATCATAAGATGTTATGCAACTGCGAACAGTTGTTTTAAGGAAGTCCATAAATTTTTCTTTTCCATCGTAGCGGTGGCGTCGGCGGTAAGCATGCTATCTAAGTGATTGGCAAACAGATACTGTATGTTTCCATGACCTTGTACTCGATAGCGAGGTATGGTGAAAGGAATAGCTAATTGCACAGCCGGTACACCAAAAATGAGCATTTTTTGTGGTTGGAACTGTGCTTGTAACTGTGTTAGTTGTACCGCTTGCTGGTGTATGTTCACTATCGCAACATCTTCTAACGTCAACTTGCAGGCACCCAGCACTTTAATGAGTAACTCCAGTGCAGCATCGTTCACATGAATGGCGGTACTATCGGCCACGATAATTAACACTTGCTTTTTATTGCTCCCTAAAAATTTAATAGCTATATTGGTTGTAGCTGTAGTGGTTGCAGTAGCATTTACCGTAAGGTTTTGATTGGTTTGATTTTCTTGTGATGTACTTGTCTTTACTGGTGTTGCTGCTATTGCTGCTACTTCGTTCGAGGGCGTACAAAGTACCAAGCTGTTTTTGTAGAGCTGTTCAATAAGTGTAGCATTGAGTTGTAGATTTTCGAAATCGGCCATTCAAAAAATATTAACGGTTGTTAGTTTTCTTTTTTCCCTTTCTTTGCAACAACAAAAGTATTGGTTATGGTACAAGAGATTGACATTCATATTACACGTGTTGAACACAGTAAGTTGAATGACCTCAATTTAGAGAACATTCCGTTCGGTCGTTTCTTTACAGATCACATGTTAGAAGCCGATTACGTGAATGGTGAGTGGACAAACGTAGAAATTAAGCCTTATCAGCCGCTAGTGATTGACCCTTCTATGGCAGCACTGCATTACGGTCAGGCAATTTTTGAAGGTGTAAAAGCGTATAAAGATGAGCAGGGCAATGCCTTTGTGTTTCGCCCTTACGATAATTTTCAACGTTTTAACTTGAGTGCACAACGTATGAATATGCCAGAAGTGCCTAAGCATATTTTTATTGATGGTTTGAAGTCGTTGTTAGAATTAGATAAAGATTGGATTCCGGCTCGTCCTGATCACAGTTTATATATTCGTCCGTTTATGTTTAGTACAGACTATGTACTAGGCGTGG
>DMPB01000087.1:38283-38798 GCA_003456175.1 Chitinophagaceae bacterium
GTGCATACATCGCAGACGTATAAGTTCATGATTTTATTAAGTCCAACAGGGCCATATTATGCAGCGCCAATGCGTATTTATGTAGAGGAAAAATATACAAGAGCTGCGCCGGGTGGTGTTGGTTACGCTAAGGCTGCAGGTAATTACGGCGCAAGTATGTTGGCAACTGCCGAAGCGAAAAAGAAGGGTTACGATCAAGTACTTTGGACTGATGCCTACGAACATAAGTATTTAGAAGAAATAGGTACGATGAACGTATTCTTTGCTTTTAAGGATAAAAAAATCGTAACGCCAGCGTTAGATGGTACTATTTTAGATGGTATTACACGTAACAGTGTTATTTGCCTGTTGGAAGAAATGGGATATCATGTTGAACAGCGCAAAATATCTATCGATGAACTGCAACAAGAGCATGAAGCAGGTAATTTGATCGAAGTATTCGGTTCTGGAACCGCTGCTACTATTTCGTTCATCAAAGAATTACGTTATAAAGATTATGTAATGGAGTTTGATAC
>DMPB01000001.1:0-810 GCA_003456175.1 Chitinophagaceae bacterium
GATTTTAGATGCTGGCAATAATACTGCTATGGAACCTTACAGGGCTTTTATTGCCGATAAACTCGATGCAACGCAGCAGCCCACAGGCTTTCAGGCACAAAGTTTTTTTACCGGATTCGGACAAACGCTGGCCAATGTTTCGCTATTTGTGTTTCCTATGATTTTTACAGGTGTTATTGGTAAGCTATACACGTGGGTATATGCTTCGTTTTTTTTAGGTGCCGTTTGTAGTATTGGAAGCATTTGGTGGAGTATGCGTACTACGCCTGAAATACCTCCAACAGAGGCTGAACTCAAAGTTATGCGGCAGCAGACGTTAGATGTTTTCACGCCGTTTAAAGAAATTGTACATGCTTTTAAAGAGATGCCTAAAGTAATGTGGCAACTAGCGTTGGTGTATCTTTTTCAGTGGTATGCTTTGTTCTGCTACTGGCAAAACGCTTCTAAAAGTGTTGCACTATCGGTATATAAAACCACACCAGAAAATAAAGCACTGTATGCCGAGGCTGTAAGCTGGACAGGCCTTGTAAATGGTTGGTACAATATCGTAACTTTTTTAACCGCCTTTTTATTGGTAGGTTTTGCAAGAAAATATGCTGCCAAGTGGGTACACTTTACCTGCTTGCTGCTGGCTGGCATTGGCTTTATAGCCTTCCCCCAGATTGAGAACAAGTACTTGTTATTCCCAGCCATTACTGGTTTTGGTATTGGCTGGGCAAGTATGATGGGTATCCCTTATTTAATGGTGGTGAGCGAAATACCTAAAGAACGTTACGGGGTGTATATGGGTATTATTAATATGATGATTGT
>DMPB01000001.1:988-32351 GCA_003456175.1 Chitinophagaceae bacterium
CATGGTAGTGGGCAGTATCCCCAAAGAAAAATATGGCGTGTATATGGGTATCATTAATATGATGATTGTAGTACCGATGATATTGCAAAACATCAGTTTTGGCTATATCTTAAAACATTGGTTACATAACGATGCGGGTAATGCCGTTACAGTAGCGGGTGTGTTGCTGCTTTTAGCTGCACTTGCAACTAGCCTTATAAAATCAAAACCTAAAACTACACCTGTAATATTATCAGGAGGCGGACACTAACCAATTAATACGTATCAGATGCGGAAAAATTTGCTTTGGAGTTGTATGATTGTAGCTGCTTTGCAATGGTGCGGATGCCAAAACACGCCTACCACAAAGGCAACAACCATCACAAATAAAGATTCGAATTGGTGGAAATCGGCAGTAATTTATCAGCTATATCCGCGAAGCTTTAAAGATAGTGATGGCGATGGCATTGGTGATTTAAAAGGTATTCTATCGGAGCTTGATTATTTACAAAGCTTGGGTATTGATGCCATTTGGTTGAACCCTATTTATAGTTCGCCCAACGATGATAATGGCTACGATGTTAGCGATTATCGTGCTATTATGAAAGATTTTGGTACGATGGAAGATTTTGATGCATTGCTTGCAGCTATGCACCAACGAGGCCTGAAGTTAATTATGGATATTGTTGTGAACCATAGCAGCGATGAACATGATTGGTTTCGCCAAAGCCGAAGCAGCCGTAACAACCCTTACCGTAACTATTATCATTGGTGGCCTGCCGAGAAGGGTAAGCCACCGTATCGCTATAGTTTGTTTGATATTAACCATGATGCTTGGAAATACGATTCGCTAACCAACGCTTATTACCTACACTATTTTGGTGTTAAACAACCCGATTTAAATTGGGAAAATCCGAAGCTACGCCAAGAGATTTATGATATGATGGAATTCTGGGCTCAAAAAGGAGTAGATGGTTTTAGGCTCGATGCATTTCAATTTGCTGCTAAAGACACTAGCTGGCCTCATTTACCGCAAGGTTATGAACAACAATTTGCAAAGCATGTGGCTATGAAACCGGCTATTCATAACTACTTGCGTGAAATGAATGAGCAAGTGCTTAGTAAGTACGGTGTTATGAGTGTAGCCGAAGGTGCAGGCAATAGTTTTGAAGATGCGCATCAACTCGTTGATGCAGCTCGTAAAGAATTGAATATGGCTTATGCTTTTGAAGCAGTAGATCTTGCTAAAAGTAGTGGTTACAATTTGCTACAGTTTAAACGTGTTTTTTCTACTTGGGATAGTGCTTTTGCAAAAGAAGGTTGGCTTTCTATCTTCTTAGCCAATCACGATAATGCTCGCATGGTAACTCGTTTTGCCAGCGATGCACCCGAACACAACCCTTATGCAGCAACTATGTTACATACTTTTTTGCTGAGTATGCGAGGCACACCATATTGTTACTATGGCGATGAGTTAGGCATGACGAACCCTGGCTTTAACAGCATTACCGACTATAGAGATAAGCCAGCATTGAACGATTATCAATACCAATTAAAGCAAGGCAAAAAAGCAGCTACAATACTTACCGAAATGCGTTTTAGTTGTCGTGATAATGGCCGTACACCCATGCAATGGAATACATCGGCCAATGCCGGATTTACAACAGGCACGCCTTGGATAGCTGTAAATAAAAACTACACCACGCTTAATGTAGCAGCGCAGCAAAAAGACAGCACAAGCTGCTTAACTTATTTCAAAAAAATGGTAGCCTTACGTAAAAGAGAGCCCGCTTTGGTACATGGTAGCTACACCCTGGTAGATGCCAATAACCAACAAGTATACGCTTACACTAGAAGCTGGAAAGACAAAAAAGTATTGGTGTTGCTCAACTTTTCGGGAAAGCAAGCTACCGTTCAAACAGGTTATCAACTTTCGACAGCTACACCACTTTTGTATAACTATGCAACGCCGCCCAGTGCAACGCTACGGCCATACGAAGCTGTTGTATATGCTTTACAAACACCTTAGTAAAAAACCATTTTCACTTACGTAAATGAAGACGGCATTATACCTCTAGCTTACATCACCCTAATACAAGCATATGTCTAAAATATTGTGTATTGGCGAAGCACTCATCGACTTAATTTGTACCGATAAAGGTACTACGCTACAGCATGGCAACCATTTCTTAAAAAAAGCGGGAGGTGCACCTACCAATGTAGCTGCTGCAATTGCAGCACTCGGTGGCAATGTAAGCCTTGCGGCAAAAGTAGGTAACGACCCATTCGGGTTACATTTGAAAGAGGTATTACAAAGCTTTGGGGTTAACTGTAGCCATGTGCTTACTAGTAATGATGCCTTTACCACTTTTGCATTTGTATCATTAATGGAAAATGGTGAACGTGATTTTTATTTTAACCGCGGTGCCGATGCACAATTAAGTGTAAGCGATATTCAACAATTGCATTTTAACGATTATAGTATTGTGCACTTTGGTTCTGCTACAGGCTTCTTGCCTGGGCCATTACAAACGGCTTATACCTATGCACTCGATGCAGCAATAGCGGCTGGTTGTTTTATAAGCTTCGACCCAAACTACCGTTCTTTATTATTTGGTAAGCAACAAGAGGTATTCATTGAAAAATCGTGGCATTATTTACGTAAGTGTAACTTCTTTAAAGTAAGCGACGAAGAAGCCATGTTACTTACTAATACTCAAAACGTTGATGCCGCCGCTACACTACTACTAGAGCAAACACAAGCAGTTTTTGCCGTTACATTAGGTAAAGATGGTACCCTGCTTGGTATGCATGGAACCACACATACCATACCGAGTATTAAGATACAACCTGTTGACACTACAGGAGCAGGCGATGCTTTTGGCGGTGCTGTGCTGTATCAACTTAGCCAATTACATGGTAGCCAAATACAAGATTTGAGTATCACGCAATGGCAACATATTGTTTCCAACGCCAATAAAGCAGGTGCTCGTACCTGCGAATATTTGGGCGCTATGGAAGCTTTCAAACACCTTCATAATTCTATTCTACAGTAATACATGTACACAGCAGCAACACACCAACAATTTGTTACACTTCTTCGTAATTCAGGTATTGATATTAACGGAGCCGATCATAGTTTTTTTGTGCGATGTATGGCCAATGCAGGTGTAGTATATGAATTGTTTTATAGCATTTATCAACGCCATAATGCAGCACAACATGCTTTTGAAGCCCTACTCAAAACCATTATTGCGGCTTATCAAAACCGGCCATCAACATTATTAGAACGTGATGCTCAAAAACAGGCCGACTGGTTTTTAAGTGAGCAAATAGTTGGTATGAGTTTGTATGTAGATCGGTTTTGTGGCGATTTAAAAGCACTTCCATCGAAGCTTAGTTATTTTGAGGAGCTGGGCGTTAATTTTTTACATCTAATGCCCTTGTTTGAAAGTCCGGAAAAAGAAAGCGATGGTGGCTATGCAGTGAGTAATTTCAGAAAGGTAGATGAACGCTTTGGCACTTTAGAAGAACTTATGGCTGTACAACAACAAATGCAAGCTAAAGGTATGTACCTGATGCTCGATATTGTACTGAACCATACCAGCCACTTGCACGAATGGGCTTTGAAAGCAAAAGCTGGCGACCCATTTTATAAAGACTTCTTTTACACATTTGCAGACCGAACCCTACCCGACCAGTTCGATGCTACCATGCCTGAAATATTTCCAGAAAGTGCTCCGGGTAATTTCACTTACAATAAAGAACTGAAAGCTTGGGTAATGACGGTGTTTCACCAATATCAGTGGGATTTAAACTATAGTAACCCGAATGTATTGGTGGCCATGCTTGATACCATTTTTTTCTATGCCAATATTGGCGTTGATATTTTAAGAATTGATGCGCCAGCGTTTATTTGGAAGCAACTTGGTACCACCTGCCAAAATCTTCCGCAGGCACACACCTTGTTACGCCTTATTAAACATTGTGTTCAAATGGCTAGCCCGGGCATGGCATTACTTGGCGAAGCTATTGTTGCGCCCGAGGCTATCATGCAATATTTTGGCGAAGGAACATTTACCGCAAGGGAATGCGATGTTGCCTACAATGCTACACACATGGCTTTACAGTGGGATGCACTCGCCACCGGCGATACCCGTGTAATGTTACAAGCGCAGCCCATTTTATTGCAAAAGCCCAAAGGCACTACATGGCTAACTTATACACGTTGCCACGATGATATTGGCCTTGGTTACGACGATGCTATGATTGCTGCCGTAGGATTTAACCCTTACGAACATCGCAAATTTTTAAAAAATTGGTACAGTGGTATGTACCCAGGCACCTACGCCAAAGGCGCTTTGTTTTCGGTGAATCCTAAAACACAAGATGCCCGCATTAGTGGTACACTGGCAAGCCTTTGCGGTCTTGAAAGTGCAATACTGAATCAACAAGAAGCTGCGATACAACTTGCCATACAACGCATGCTTGTAATGCAAGCACACAGCATGTTTTTAGGTGGCATTCCGATGTTGTTTTATGGCGACGAAGTAGGCTATACCAACGATTATAGCTACTTACACGATGCTGGTAAAAGCTATGATAACCGATGGATGCATCGCCCTATTATAGATTGGAAGAAAAATGATCGCCGCAACGAGCAAGGCACCATTGAACAGCAGCTTTTTACAGCCATGCAGAGACTTATTACACTGCGTAAGCAATACAAAGCATTTGCCGATTACAGTAACCTTATTTGGCTCACACCACACAACAAACATATTGCAGGGTTTGTACGCCAGCACCAATCGCAAACCTTGTTTTGCTTCTTCAACTTCAGTAGTTATACCACAGAACTTACATGGTATGTGTTTAAAGAGCTACCACATACATCATTTACGCAAGTGAAAGATATTGCCAACGGAACATTCCATAACATTGGGCCAGACCATGAACACTTAGTTTTTCCGCCATATAGTTGGATGATTTTTGAAGGCATTTCCGATTAACAAAAAGGTGCGTTAATAACGCACCTTTTTAGTAGTTGATAGTAAGTGAACCTTACGGTAAATGTTGTTTTAATCGTGCACCATTAACACCGGAACTTTGCTATGAAAAGCCAGTTCTTTAGAGTGTTTTTTGGCAAATAAGCCCTCAAACCAGCCGAGCTTCTTAGGAATGGTAATAACCACTTCTGTTTTATTACTTTCTACAAAAGCATTAATACCTTCTACAAAATTTTCGTGCTTACGATTCACATAATTAACATTCGGAATTTCCAAAATATAATCTAACACCAAACGTTGATGCTCTTGCTCAACAGTAAGATGTTCGTTTTCTGCATCTACATGCAATACCGATAGTTGTGCACTCGTAGCTTTTAAGAAGCGAGTAATGGGTTGTACCGGTGTTGTTTTAGCTACCTGCTTGTAATCGCAAGCAAACACTGCATCATCAATAGTAACATAACGCACATTCTGCGGAATAATAAGCACAGGAGTAGTTATGTTTTTAGCAACATTCACTGCATTGCTACCGAATAATGTTTCTTCTACTTCCGAAACAGCAGTAATACCCATAATCACCAAATCAACTTGTTCACGTTGGCATACATCATTAATACCTTCGGTAAGTAAGTTGTACTCATTAATCGTAGCTACCTCAAAACCAACGAAACTATCCCGATGTGTTGTTACCAGTTGTTCTAAAGCGGTATCGCCAGCCTTTTTAATTTCATCTAAACCAAGCAGTTCAATAGACGGCATCATGGGGTCGCCAGGGCTTGCTGGTGCCTGATAAGCATGATAAATAATCAACTTGCGGGCAGCAACTTGACGGGCAAATGCTACTGCATATTTTAAAGCATTTTCACCCGTAACACTGAAATCTGTTGGTACTAAAAGTGTTTTCATTGTTGTAGTTTAAGAGAGTTTGAATATACAAAAAATTGCTGCTGCATCACTAACCTTAATCAGCAACCTTTCTTACAGGTGTCAGTAAGCAGGTAACCTTACGGTAAATGTATGACGCACACACTACCACTACTATTATCTTTACCGCATGAGTAAGGTAAAGACAGCCTTTTTTTGTAGCAGTTGTGGTTATGAAAGTACCAAGTGGACGGGCAAATGCCCCGCTTGTGGTACATGGAACAGCTTTATAGAAGAAGTAATTGATAAAGGCAATAAAACCACCACCGATTGGAAACAGTATAACAATTCAACCAGCGGCAAGCAACAAAAAACTGTTGCACTCAGCGATGTTACAACGCAAACACAGCCACGTATCACCACTACCGACCCAGAGTTAAATCGAGTGTTAGGCGGCGGCATTGTTCCCGGCAGTTTAGTATTGGTAGCCGGAGAGCCAGGTATAGGTAAGAGCACTTTATTCTTACAAGATGCACTACAGCTTAGCAACATCACTACGTTATACATTAGCGGAGAAGAAAGCGAGCAACAAATAAAAATGCGAGCCAATCGCTTAAATATTAATAACAACAACTTCTACCTACTTACCGAAACAGAAACGGGCAGTATTTTCAAAGAAATAAAACAGCTACAGCCACAACTTGTAATTGTAGATAGCATACAAACCATTCAAAGCAATATCATAGATAGCGGTGCAGGTAGCGTATCACAAATCAGAGAGTGTACCGCACAGTTACAACGCTTCGCTAAAGAAACCAACACACCTGTTTTTTTGATAGGCCACATTACTAAAGATGGAACCATTGCAGGCCCTAAAATGCTAGAGCATATGGTAGATGTAGTGCTTCAATTTGAAGGCGACAGACACTATGCTTACCGTATTCTTAGAACACTTAAAAACCGCTTCGGTAGCACTAGCGAATTGGGCATTTACGAAATGATGGGGAATGGTATGCGTGCCGTTACTAACCCTTCTGAAATACTCATTTCACAACGAGAAGATGCTTTAAGCGGTAGCGCTATTGCAGCTACCATTGAAGGGATGCGGCCCATGCTGATAGAGGTACAGGCCCTTGTTACGCAAAGTGTGTATGGCACACCCCAACGTACTGTAACAGGTTTTGATTTGCGTCGCTTGCAGTTGCTGCTTGCCGTTTTAGAAAAACGTGGCGGCTTTCAGTTTGGGGTGAAAGATGTATTTGTAAATATTGCTGGCGGCATTAAAGTAGAAGACCCTAGTATTGATTTGGCTGTTATAGCTGCATTGCTTAGCAGTTATGAAGATGTGCCTTTAACTCATACCATGAGTTTTGCCGGAGAAGTTGGATTGAATGGCGAAATAAGGGCCGTTAATCGTATTGAACAGCGTATTGCCGAAGCCGAAAAATTGGGTTTCGAAAAGGTATTTGTAAGCAAATACAACAAAAAAGGAATGCTTACCAACGCAGGAGGCATTGAGGTTGTTCCTCTAAGTACAGTTGAAGAATTATATAGGGCACTTTTCTAATGTTATATTTATACAATGCGTATATTGGGGCATGTTCTCAATTTTGCAGAAATATACTGACCCGTTAGTCCATTTATTTTTTCCGCATTATTGCGTGGGTTGCAGCACCGATGTAATTGCCAAAACACAATGGCTATGCAGCCGTTGTGTACAATCGCTGCCTGCTACCAACTTTTTGCATACCGCTCAAAATCCGGTTGAAATACCTTTGGCTGCACGCATGCCTATTGAAGCTGCTGCTGCTGCTTATTATTTTACCCGTAAGGGCATTCTTCATAATGCTATCATGCAATTGAAGTATCACAATTATCCTGAAGTGGGTGTGTATTTGGGCAAATTATTAGGTGAGCAACTACTACAATCAGAACGGTTTCAACAGGTAGATGCATTGGTACCACTGCCGTTGAATGCTAAAAAACAAGCTTTGAGAGGTTACAATCAGGCGGCCAAAATCGTAGAGGGTATTACGGCTGTTTGGCCAAAGCCTATTCTTACAGAAGCGGTGGCACGTAGGCAGTTCACCAAAACACAAACCAAAGAAAGCAGAGTAAATAGGTGGGAAAATATGCAAGCTGTTTTTGAAATTGTTGATGAAGCCGCCCTTACGGGCAAACATATTTTGCTGGTAGATGATGTTATTACTACGGGTGCCACCATCGAAAGTTGCGGTCATACTATTTTAGCTGTACCCAATACCAAACTAAGTGTTGCTGCCGTTGGATACACAAGCAGTCATTAAACAAAAGCGATTGCTTATTTTTAGCACATGAAGCGATATGCGAATTTCAACAACAGTGTGTTATTAATAGCCTTACTGGTATTGCATGCTTGTACCAAAAACAACTTTATTACAAGTGCCGATGCCCTACTACGAGCTAATATTGATACGCTCTCTTTCGATACAGTTTTTACTAGTACAGGTTCGGTTACTAAAAGCTTCAAAATTTTCAATCTTAACGATCAAAAGCTGCGCCTCAGTAGCGTAACACTTGGTGGCGGCACCAATAGTTTTTTTAAAATCAATGTAGATGGTTCGCCGGGCGTACGTTTCAACGATATTGAAATTGCTGCCAACGATAGCATTTATGTATTTGCAACGGTAAGCATTAACCCTAATAGCAGTACCCTACCTTTTGTAGTTCAGGATAGTATTATGATTAGCTGGAATGGCAATCAGCAAAAAGTTATGTTACAGGCATACGGACAAAATGCTATTTTCTTACGTGGCCGCCGTACTACTACTGATACAGCTTGGAACAGTACCCTGCCAATTGTAATTCTTGATGGATTTACCGTAAGTAGTAATAACACATTAACCATTGGGCCCGGTACCAAAGTGTATGCACGTGCCAATGCACCGCTTGTTGTTAATGGTAGCTTACGCATTAATGGCGGCATAGCACCCCAAGATCGAGTACAGTTTCAAGGCGACCGACTAGATGAGCCGTATCGCTTTTTTCCGGCATCGTGGCCCGGGATTGTTTTTACTGGAAGCAGCACTAATAACAGCATTCAATACGCCAATATCAATAACGCGTATCAGGCTGTAATAGTAGTAGGTAACGGTAATTTAAGTACGCCCCAACTTACCATTAATGAAACTACTATTGATAATGCATTCGATATAGGGTTACAGTGCCTTGCGGCAAATGTACAAGCACGCAACAACCTCATTAGTAACTGCGGCAGTAATGTAGTAATGCAAGGCGGCGTGTTTAATATGGCACATAGTACCATAGTTAGTTATGGCAATGCTTATGTACAACATAAAAATCCTGTACTTCAAATCGGCAATATTGTCAACGGCAGTATTCCGGTAAGTGCTACGGGTACTTTTACGAATTGTATCTTTTACGGACAAGGTGGCTTACCCGAGAACGAAATTGTTATCAATCGCCAAGGGAATAATCCATTTAACATCAGTTTCAATAACTGCCTGTATAAAGTGAAAAATACTGATCCGGCCAATGCCACCTTCAACAATAGCATTCGCAACGTTGAACCCGGCTTCGATACTGTTAATACAGGGTTACGCATTTACAACTACCGATTAAGAGCCACAAGCCCTGCCGTTAACAGAGGTAGCAATGCAGGTGTAACGATTGACTTAGACGGTAACAACCGACCCGTAGGCGTACCCGATATTGGCTGTTACGAAAGGCAATAGAACAGATTTAACAACTATACACTCAACCAAAAACACTTTTCTTTCGTTTATATTATTCAGAAAATTGAACACCATGAAATTTTTGTTGTATCCCTTGGTTGCTTTAGCACTATATGCATGCGGCAGCACCAATGCACAAAACGAAACTATGAGTAACAACACCACTCCTATTACTGCGCCTGCTGGTGCTAAGAGTATTCATAGCTTTAGTATTAAGGCTATAGATGGTAGCACTATCGACTTCAGTAAGTTCAAAGGAAAGAAAATATTGGTGGTAAATACCGCCAGTATGTGCGGCTATACCAAGCAATACGAAGGTTTAGAACAATTGTATAAAACGCATAAAGACAAGTTAGTAGTAGTTGGCTTCCCTAGTGATAACTTCGGCGGACAAGAATATGGTTCTGATGAAGAAACTGCTGCTTTCTGCAAAAAGAACTTCGGTGTTAGCTTTCCGCTTACCACACGCGTTAATGTAAAAGGTGCCGATGCTACACCCGTGTACAAATTCTTAACCAGCAAAGCCGAAAATGGTGTACTAGATGCTACCATTTCTTGGAACTTTTGCAAGTTTATGATTGATGAAGGGGGCCTTGTACTTGAATTTTTGAGCAGTAAGGTTACCCCAAGCAGCGAAGAAATTGCGAAGTACTTAAAATAAACAGCATTTACCGTAAGGTAAGTTGGTTTTAAAAAAAGCTATGGGGCAGCTTCGCTGCCCCATAGCTTTTTAAGTATTACGCCTCCTGTGCATTTTCATGTACCCTATTGTTGAGCATTTGAATATGTGCCAGCAGTTCTGCTCGGCCTTCTTTTTTCTCAGCACTTGTAATGAAGGTCTGCGGCAAAAACTGCCATGTTTCACGCAAGGCTTCTAAGAATGCTTTCACATGGCGCTGCACTGCACCGGGCTTTTCCTTATCGGCTTTGGTGAATACTAAGGCAAAAGGCACATTCGCAGCACCCAATTGATTCACAAACTCAATATCAAGCTTTTGTGGTTCGTGCC
This sequence comes from Chitinophagaceae bacterium, assembly GCA_003456175.1. Taxonomy (GTDB): domain Bacteria; phylum Bacteroidota; class Bacteroidia; order Chitinophagales; family Chitinophagaceae; genus UBA10646. The sequence continues at coordinate 11,581 of DMPB01000001.1, forward strand.
TACTATCAATTAAAACGAATACTTGTACCAAGTTTGGCCTATTACTTAAGTAGTCGGCAATCATTTTTTCCCAAACATCGCGTTGCTTTTGTGCAATTTTAGCGTAACCATACCCCGGTAAGTCTACCAAATACCAAAAACTGCTGGCAGCCTTTTCCGTAGCCTTACTCTCAATCAAAAAATGATTAATCATCTGTGTTTTGCCTGGGTTGGCGCTTGTTTTAGCCAACTTACTATTATTACACAACATGTTAATAAGGCTACTTTTACCCACATTACTCCTACCAATAAAAGCATATTCAGGCTTATCGGCTTTCGGACAGGTTTTGTACGTGGGGTTCGATATTAAGTACGTAGCTTTTTTCAATAACATACTGCAAAACAACACTATTTACAGCGAATAGTAACACCTTACGGTAAATGTAGATGCACACTACAAAACACTTACCTTGTAGTATGAACTATTTGGCACATGCCTATTTATCGTTTGGAATGGCCGATGTATTGGTAGGCAACCTCATTAGCGATTTTGTAAAAGGCAAGCAACAATACACCTACAGCCACCGTATTTGGTGCGGCATTCGCTTGCATCGATTCATAGATACCTATACCGATGCTCATGAAGCCACAAAGCAAGCCAAAACATACTTACAACCAAGTGCAGGCCGCTATGCTGGCGCTTTTGTAGATGTGGTGTACGATCATTTTTTAGCACAACATTTAGCTGCTAACAATCAATTACAAACCACAGCCACCTATTGCTATCAAAGCTTATTATTACAACAACCAATACTGCCAGAACGCTTTGTATTAATGCTTCCACACATGCTACGGCATAATTGGTTAGGCAACTACCAACATCTTTGGGCCATGGAAAAAAGTTTTGGTGGCGTAGTACACCGTAGCAATTACCTCACCGATGCCAGCCCTGTATACGCCGCTTTTATAACGCATTACGATGCACTAAAAACCTGTTATCAAGCTTTTTTTCCGATGGTCAATAAAACTGCGGCATCGTTTTTGGTAGATTGTTTAGCTATGCAGCCGCATTAACTTTGTAACTCATTTTACATCCTATATATGAAATATTTTATTACTGTACTTGCCGTGCTTGTTAGCTTGCAAAGCTTAGCACAGCAGAAGCCTACCGAAATGGATAAAAGTCCGATGGATGTTAGCTACTGCCCTGCCAACTTCCCAATTCTTAAAATGAATGGTAAGGTGAAGGATAAAGAAGAACCCATTGCACGTGTATTGTATAGCCGACCTCAAAAAAACGGTCGCCCTATTTTTGGCGGTATTGTTCGCTATGGCGATGTGTGGCGTATGGGTGCTAACGAGGCTACTGAAATAGATATTTTCAAGCCGGTTAAAATTGGCAATAAAATACTACCTAAAGGCCGATACACCATGTATGCTGTTACTTCTGAAAACAAGTGGACGATCATTTTCAATGCCGACCGTGATATTTGGGGTTTAGCACATACTGAGCGGAAGGATATTTTAAAAATTGACGTTCCGGTAGAGCAAACAGCCGAAGTAGTAGAAGCGTTTACCATTTATTTTGAGCCTATGAAAGGCGGTAGTAAAATGATGATTTTGTGGGATAATTGTCGTGCTGGTGTGCCTATGTACTACTAGCGTAAGTATTTACCGTAAGGTATTAATGTGATAACTACAAAAGGGTCGCCGATGGCGACCCTTTTGTAGTTTGCTACTGCAAGTAAGGTTGTATCAGCTGGTATAAGTTACCTTGTGGCTGTGCCTTAAACATTTGCTGTAAAGCTTGTTTATCGAGCCCTTTCATACGATGCTGTTGAATAATATGCCAAGCTTTTTCGGCCTGCAGCCAATACTTGCGTTCGTTGTGTTGGTTGGTAGCAAGTTGTGTTTCAATTGCCTTCGCCAAATCGGCAATACCCTGTTTTTCGCTGGCAACGGTTTTCACAATTTCAACCGTTTTTTGTTGTTGAAATGCCGGAGCTAGCATTTGTCGAAGATTTTTTACAAACGTATCGGCACCGGGGCGGTCGGCCTTATTCACTACAAACAAATCGGCTATTTCCATGAGTCCGGCCTTCATTGTTTGTACTTCATCGCCTGCTTCGGGTACAATAGCAACCACGGTACAATCGGCGAGGCCTGCAATTTCAATTTCGCTTTGTCCTACACCAACAGTTTCAACAATCACATAATCAAAACCTGCTTGTTTCACAACATCTGTTAACTCTAAAATTTTAGGATGCAAGCCACCTAAGCTACCCCTTGTAGCCAAACTCCTAATAAACACACTAGGGTGTGTATACCAATCGTTCATACGAATACGATCGCCAAGCACTGCTCCCAAATTAAAAGGACTACTCGGATCAACACATAACACTGCAATTCGCTTGCCTGCCTGTACCCAATGGCCAATCAAAGCATCTACTAAAGTACTTTTTCCGGCACCGGGTGGCCCTGTTATGCCAATAACAGACGTACTACTATAAGGCAGTTGTTGTAAATATTCGTTGTAGCCGGGTACTTCGTTTTCTACCAAACTCAAGGTACGAGCCAAGGCATGAATACTACCTTGCGGTAAATGAGCAATACTTTGAGCAAACAAACTTTGGTGCATACAAATAACTACTTACCAGCCTGTTGTAAATGATATAATTTGGCGTACTTCAGCAAGGTACTGTAAGCCACCGAACGGGCAATGATAAACCCATTTATACCATCTAAAAAACCGCGTTTAATAATATATCCGCTGATAAAAGCTACCAGTGGGTTCATTACCATTTTAAATACCGAACTACGCTTGCCTTGTGCATACATGGCTTTCGCCTGAATGGTGGTGAATTTATTGGTTTGGGCTACCAATTCTTCTATAGTATGATAGGTATAATGTAAGATATTACCTTGTAAATGCTGTTGCTTTCCAGCACTAGTAAGTGCCAGTTTATCGTGTGGATTTATGCCGCCCCAAGCTGCCTTTTCCTTACGTACCAATCTTAATTTTCTATCAGGATACCAAGTACCATGCTTAATAAAACTACCGCAGAAATAATTACTTCTGTTCATAGTATAAGCATCGGCAGTGAAGCCCAACTGCTTAGCAGCCGCTATGCTTTGTAGCAATGTTTCATCTAATGCTTCATCGGCATCTAGGCTTAGCACAAATGGGTGGCTTGCTTGCTGAAGCGCAAAGTTCTTTTGCTCAATGTATCCTAAAAATGGCTGAACAATTACTTTAGCACCAAGTGCCGTTGCAATAGCTGTTGTGTTATCGGTACTATTACTATCTACCACCAATACTTCATCGGCAATAGTTGCCACCGAGCGTATGCAACGCTCTATATTGCTTGCTTCATTGTAAGTAATTATTGCTACCGATAGGTATGCCATGTACACGTATTTATTACGAAAATAAGCGGCATGCTTAGGCTTGCAAAGAATTAATAGCCTCGGCGAGTGTTATATCTTTTACCGTAAGGTTATTACCAGCATCGTGCGTGGTTAACCAAATTTCTACGCGGTTGTACACGTTGGTCCACAACGGGTGATGTTGCTGCTGTTCGGCCAGCAATGCCACGCGTGCCATAAATGCAAAGGCTTCGCTGAAGTTGGCAAATTCAAACCGGCGATAAAGACTATTGTTTTGTAACTCCCAGTATTGTGGTATTGGTTGCATATGGCTTGGCAATGCCTTACGGCAAATATAAACGTATTAAAAAATAAGATAACTTTTATTCTTAAACTTTTCGTTGGTAAGTTCTGTAACAAGTTGCACCGATGGCAATGTTTTGATTTCGTCTATGATGGGTTGCGTGTACGATGCCTCAAAATAATCGCCTTTCATAAGCCACAAAAAATCGAAGTGTTTAAACTCTGGTAGTAAGTACTCGCCTTCGCATTGATTTTCGTACAAATAATACACGCATTGGCTTGCTATTACCTGATGTTCGTACACCAAAAACTTGTATTTACGGCCTTTGCGAGCAACCTCAATGTGTATATCGGTGTTTAAAAAAAAGTCGTACCCTAGCGTGTAGTTAAGCTGCCAACAAAACTGATAGTTTTTTTGGGTAGTGAGTATGCCCAATAGGCAGGTATCGTCGAAGAAACGTTCGGTGGTTTCTCCCATTTCAAGCCTAAAGTGTGTACTCATGTGTGTTGGTTGTATGCGTATTAGAATACAATGTCGAAAGTTTTTTCTTCGCTACCACGCTTAATTTTAAGCTGTGTGCTATCGCCTTTTTTAAACTTGCTTAAGGCTTGCATGTAACTGGGCACATCTACGAACTGATATTGACCTAATTGTAACAAGATATCGCCAGGTTGCAAGCCAAGCTTCTCTCCTAATTTTCCTTTGCTGGCACCTTCAATTCTTACACCTGTGCCGCTATAAGCATAATCGGGAATAACGCCTAAACTTACGGTGAAGCCAACCCCACGACCCATGTTTTGTTCTCTTGTAGCTGTAAAAGCAAGCTTGCCTTTATCGTTTGTAGCAGTAATTACTTTTTCTATCAATGTAATAATATCGGCTTCGGCTTGGTAATTGATTTTATCGTAATCGTCGGAAGCTTTGTGGTAATCGGCATGACTATTCGTGAAGAAAAATAACACTGGAATATTTTTCCGGTAAAAACTAGCATGGTCGCTAGGGCCAGTACCGGCACTATCCCACTTTACTTGAAATGTATCAATGAGGTTTGGCAACGTTGTTCCCCATGTTGGACTTGTACCATATCCGCCAATCGTAAGCTTTTTAGCAGTATCGTAACGGCCAATCATATCCATATTAATCATATAATTAGGTGTGATATTAACCGTAGGATGATCGAGCCAATACTTACTGCCTAACAAGCCAAGCTCTTCGCCTGAAAAGGCAATGAACAAATAATTATTGTTTTTTGCTGGCGACTGTTGTAAGCGGCGAGCTAATTCAATAAGTGCTGCTGTACCACTAGCATTATCATCGGCACCATTATGAATATCGCCTTCGCCATCTAATGCGTTTTTATCTTCTCCCAAGCCAAGATGGTCGTAGTGTGCGCCAATAATAACCGTTGTTGCAGCGTTGTTATTGATAAAACCAACAAGGTTGGTAGCATTACGTTGTTGCAGCGTAAGCTGTACGCCAGCTTCAATTTTAACGGTGGCAGTAGCATCGGTAAGGTGACCAGCCACAACGCCCTTTTCTGTGATGTACAATACGGGTGCTGCTAAAGCAGGCGAGGTATCGTTTTTATTGAATAAAATATTATCTACTGTTTTGCCACTGTTATGTATTAGTACTATTGTAGCACCTTTTTTAATTGCTTTTTCTGCGGCTTGATAAATAGCGGGCATAATAGCAAAATGCGGATTACCAGCTTGCTCGTCTAATATTTCTTTTGCGTCAATAAACCACGCTGCACCACTTTCGTGAATACTAACCGATCCTTCGGTGGTAACTTTTTTATTGGCACTAAATGCTAACGGATAAAAATGTTCGCTTTGCTGTAATGCTTTACCATTTACCGTAAGGTAGGTTGCAGCGCTATTATATCGCTTACCCTCGTTGATGGTAAAAGGCTGTTTAAACCCTTGTGTACCTTGCGGTAAAAGCTGAAGCTGCTGCCACTGTGCTATCACATAATCGGCTGCTGCTGCTTCGCCGGGAGTGCCCGTACGCCTGCCGCCTAAACTATCACTAGCCAAAATACGAATGTGTTGCTGCAAATGAGCAATGGTAGCAGCTCTTTGCTTGGCCATTGCCTTACGTTCTTTTTTGGTTTGTGCAGTTAACGCCAGTGGTAATACCAATAAGAATAAGAAACGCAGCTTCATGTACATTCGGTTTTGTGGTACAAAAGTAGTTATGTAGTAAGGTAGCATATTATTAGCGTGGAAAATGATGGCTACCTGTTTTTTAATCTGATAACGAATGTGTATAAAACGTATTTTGCCGCAGTTTGTTATTATAATTCTATGCTTGCTGCTGTAGTTAAAGGTTTTGTGCTAGGTATTATGCTGAGTATTTCAGTAGGACCGGTGATATTTTCTATCATCAAGCAAAGCATTATTAACGGACGTAAAGGTGGCTTTTACTTTATTGCTGGTGTTAGTGCTAGCGATATTAGCTTGGTGTTGGTGTGTAACGTGTTCACCACATTATTTGGTATGCTAATGGCACACGAAACAACCATTGGTGTTGCAGGTAGTATTTTTTTAGTGGTAATGGGTATTTATACCATTTTTTTTAAGAAAATCCCAATACCTGATGAGCAGAATAAGCATGTATCTCCCAGCTTTAGAAAGCGTGATGCAGCAGCTATTTTTTTCAGCGGCTATTTTATGAATACGCTCAACCCTGGTGCATTTCTATTTTGGTTTGCCGCAGGCGCCGCTATTATTGAAGATGCCAATAAAACACCGCATCCACTACCGTACAAGATAATTGTATTTACCACTTGCTTGTTGGTAGTATTGCTGGCCGATGTTGCCAAGGTGCTTTTTGCCGGAAAAATTCGAGAAAAATTAACCGCTCATATAATGGGTATCATCAACAAAATATCCGGTTTGATTTTGTTGGGCTTTGGTGTGGCTTTAATGCTGGGTATTTTATTATAATCACTTCTATTTTCATCAATGCATATTGGTATTACCTTACGGTAAATGATATAAAGGCATCAACACATTTACCGCAAGGTGGATATGCGACAACTACCATGGATGCAGCGTACCATCGTAATGAAAAAACTTACCAGTATCGGCAAGAGTTACTTTTGATACAATATTTGTGATCATAGCTGTTACCGATGCTTCTGTGGTAAGTTGCGCTTTGTTACCACCCATATCGGTTTGTACCCAACCGGGGTTAACGTTAATACAAACAATACCTTCGTTACGCAACTCATTGGCCATGCTCACGTTCAACATATTCAATAAGTTTTTACTTCCTGTATATCCGTAATGACCAGCTATCTGATTGTTGCTTACACTGCTCAACCAACTCGAAATATTGAGTACAATAGGGTGGTTCGACTGTTGCAATAATTGCCTGCAATGCTTTACTACCAATAACGGTGCAATGCTGTTGATATGCAATACTTCTAACATTGCATCGGCCTGCAAATGTTCAAGTTTAAACGTTGCCGCCATGCGTTGCTTATCGGCATAATCTTTCGGATTAACGCCTGCATTATTGATGATGAGATCAAGCTGTCCAAAACGTGCTTGTATGAACGTTGCCAAATCTTGTAAATGCGACTCGTTAGTAACATCTACAGCATAGGGATGCACCGATGCACCTGCTGCTTGTAATATAGCCGCTGCATTGGTTGCTTGTAGTAAAGAACGGGCTGTAAGTACCACTGTGTAACCTGCTAAAGCTAGTTGCTTACACCATTCGAAACCTAAGCCTTTGTAAGCACCTGTAACCAGTGCTACTTTTGTTGTTTTCATAGCTAGCGGTGTAACAATTTGAGTGCCATATTGCGACCTTGCCCTTGAAACATGGCGAGGTTAATCCAAAACCAGGCAAATTGTTCTAAGAGCTGAAACTTATCGTTACCACCAATACTATAGCAAGCACCAAAGCCAGCATCGGTAGCCAGTTGTATAGCGGTACTAGTGCCAAGCTTACTATCGCCAGCTACAAACATATCAATGGCAATACCTTGATATTGTGTATCAAGCATGTTATTGAAACCTGTGGTGTTGAAACATTTCACTACATCGGTGGTAGCGGTATGTGCCAAGATAGCATCGGTAGTATTAGTAAAGCCTTCGGGCCCTCTACCCATAACGATGTTCATGGTATCGATGATGATTTTTCCAGTGGTATCACCCAATGATGCTACTACTGAAGTAGTTGCAGTAGCAGGAGTTGCCAATACAATTACTTCGCTTTGTACACATGCTTCGGCAATGGTGGCTACTTGTATATTATTGTGTACCAACAAGTGCTTGCCTTTGAAATTACTCACATCTCTCACACCAAATACAATTTGATGTTGTGCATGCATGGCCCACTTTTGTGCAAGGGCACCGCCTACATTACCACTTCCAATAATTGCTATGTGCATATGTATGATTTATGTTGTTGTTAGATCAATTGTATTCATTTACATAAGTATACCGTTATTACTACTGAAACTCGTAACGTATAAATATACCAGCATTGGTACTGTTTTGCAACGGTTGTTGGAGGCCTTGTGTTGTAATATCAATACCAGCGCCATATTGTAATGCCTTATGCTTTAAGCCCAATCGAAACCGCTGTATAAAACTATACGTTTTTGATGTTGTGGTAGGTATGGTGTTCACCAACTCTACTTGCGTAAATAGCTGTTGTTGTTGTATGGTAGGAGTATACCGCAGCAGTAAAAAGTAATCGATGCTGGGTTGCCGTAAAGTTTCGCCGACCAACCAGCTAAATATCAGCCAATTTTTAGGCATGCTTGCATACTGTAAGCCCAACTTAGGCGATACGCCCCTATTGGTTACTTGTGCTACCATTACGGGAGCAACTCCATGCCAAGTTGGAACGTTGTAGCTGATGGCTGTAACGCTGCCAAATTGTGGTAAGTTGCTATTAGTAGTTTGCAAATAATCAACGCTGTACCTATTGCGATTAAATAGTAACCACTTACTATTAGCACCTGTTGATGTTTTGAAGTATTTGAAAAACATAACATCGAAGGTGGTTTTATAACTTCCGGTAAATATTTCTACCGGAGTTTGAGCTATGGCGTTGCTGGTAAGCAGCGCCATAGCTATTACAATTACCAATCGCATACTATGGCTGTTGGGTAATGGTGGTTAGTAGCTGAATGAAAGTAACCGGATCGGCTACGAATGGTAAGTGTGAGGTATTCATGGTATATACTTTTTTCACCGTACCATTCTTTTGTATCATTTGTTGCTGCAAGGCGTAAGGCACTGCATAATCGTTCGTAGTTGCAATAAAGTATTTGGGTATGCTGTTGAATTTTACCGTAAGGTTAAGTTTATCATTTAAAGGTTGTACGGGTTCTGCTCTATGATATTTTACAAGTGCTTCTTTGATTACAGGCGGACAATCGGCACATACCGCACTTACCAGTGCTTCTTTTTTGATGCTTACCAACGAATAGTCTTTATTGAACTCAAAAATTTCAATAGGCTTATTATTCAAAAACTTATTGGTAATACCGTTGATGCTTTCGCCATTAGCGGGTAAGTAAGCAGCTACATACACCAATTTGGCCACCTTATTGGGTAATTGCTCGGCCACCTGCGAAATAATGGCACCGGCCATGCTGTGGCCCACCAATATTACTTTACCTTGTTGCTGCTGTACAATTGTAGCAACATGCTTTACATAATCTTGCAGTTTCAAGCCTACGCCGTAAGTATTATCGGCACCATGCGCTGGAAGATTTACGACTACCACATTTGCATTTTCGGCTAGTGCATTACGTACAAAACCCCAAGCACTTTCATCGGCCCAAGCACCATGCACCAATACATAAGTTGGATAATTACGTTTATTTTCTGCTAGGGCTTTAAGTACCAATGCTGCAGCTTTAGCACCGCTGTTTTGTTGTTGGCCGGTAATGAGGTTACCATCTTGAATGGCAAAAGCTTCGAACATGGGTGCTACTTCAAATTTGGTATTAGGCATTTTACGTGCTTCATCCTCAATTCTAAAGGGTTGAATTTTCATACCTACATAAGCATCGGCATAGTTTTCTTCGTTATTGGCAAAGCCCGTCCAACGCTTGCCTTCTACTAAAAACTTACCATTTGATAGCTTCGTTTTAAGCAATACCGATGTGCCATGACAAATAGCAGCTACGGGCTTACCAGTTTCGTAGAACTTAGCAACAAAACTGTGTAGTGCGGCATTATTAACAAATGTGTACATAGGCCCCTGACCGCCACATAAGAAAATAGCTTTGTATTGTGCAGGGTTAACATCGGCCAGTTTTTTGGTGTTTTTGGTAAGTGCCATTTTAGCCGGATCTTTTTTGAAACCCAGCGAGATGTAATCAAAAGCGGCATACTTACTTTCATCTTCGGGGTCGCTAAAACCATCAAAATAAATATCACCACCATCGGGTGTAACAATATCTACGCTGTAACCTGCTTCTGTAAATACCCAATAAGGGTGCGTTAGCTCGGCATACCACACCCCAATAGGCCAGCCCGTTTGTGTACTTACCGATTTGTTAGATGCAATCATTAAAATGCGGCCGTTATTACCAGCATTGTGCTGTGCTTGTACTTGGTTATAACCTAGTAATACTACCAGCAGTAACAATGTAATTTTTTGAAACATAGTGCTCGTTTTTATGGTACAAAGCTGCTATGCTTATGTATCTTAGCATATATACTTACCCTAAATAGTGATACACACTTTTTGGAAAGTATTAGTAAAATCAAGCCTTTTAGTCAATGCCAGAGTTTTTGTATAAGAACAAGCTATACTACAATCCCGTAGAATTTGCGATGGATCGTATTGGCGGTACCTGGAAAATGCCCATTTTATGGCGTTTGAAAGACAAGGTAATGCGGTACAGTGAGCTTAAAAAAGCCATACCACATATTACCCATAAAATGCTCACATCGCAATTACGAGAACTTGAAGAAGAAGGCTTTATACACAGAACGGTGTATGCAGTTGTGCCACCCAAGGTTGAATATAGTATTACCGAACGCGGCCAACGTGCTATTACCATTGTAGAAGCTATAAGAAACTACGGCCTCAGCCTGATGGAAGAGTTTGGTGTTAGCCATTAATACCTTACGGTAAATGCATCATCAACTTTAACAAATAACTGCCATGCAGCCAACTATATTGCATCATGCGCCAACTACTGCTAATTGTAAGTTTTGTTTTAGCTGCAGCTGCAAGTTATGCTCAAAACGATGTGCTCGCTTTTAAAAAGAAGGATAAGCTTATTCAATACTTTAGTACCGATAACCTACTTACCTGTCAACTCGTAGGTGGTACTTGGGTAAGTGGTTACGTTCGTAAGGTTAAGAAAGATAGCATCACCTTACAAACATTTACCGTAAGGCAAGTTCCTAATTATTTTGGTCTACCTACGTTAGATACCGCATTTTATGCTCCCATCAAATTTCATTATCGAGAAATCGCTGCATTACCGTTACCGGGCAAGCGTATGTCGCTTACCGTGGGCGGAATACTTAAAGTAGGTGCTCTAGGATATGCAGTACTTAATGTAATTAATACTGTTGGGCAACGTGGCGATGTATTTGCACCTGAAAACTTAACGAGTTTGGGCATTGCAGCACTAGCCTTCGGATTAGGGATTTTGCTCGACCACTTAAAGCCTGATAAAGCAGTACTAGGAAAAAAGTATGAACTTTCTTACATAACCATGCAGCCACAAAGCACCAACGAAAAAGTGCAATAGCTATTTTCGCGGCAGTATGGCCAAAAAGCAAGCATCTAAAAAGCGTTCGTGGTTCAAGCGTATAATGCGTTGGTTCTTTTTTGCGTGGCTTGCTTCTATGGTGTATCTGGTATTGTGCAAATGGATGATGCCACCCATTACCACTACGCAAATTGGTAGCTTACTAAGTGGCGACGGGCTCAAAAGAGATTATGTTGATTGGAACGAGATACCCGCCAATATTCGCTTGGCAGCCATGGCAAGTGAAGATCAGTTATTTCCCGATCACGATGGCTTTGATTGGAAGAGTATAGAAAAAAGCCTGAGTACTAATCCGAAGAAAAAAAATAAAAAACGTGGTGCTGGCGCTAGCACTATCAGTCAGCAAGTTGCTAAAAATGTGTTCTTATGGCAAGGTGGTGGCATTTTCAAATACATTAGAAAAGTGCCAGAATTCTACTACACTTTTATGATTGAGTTGATTTGGGGTAAAGAACGCATTTTAGAAGTATATCTCAATGTAATTGAAATGGGGCCTGGTATTTATGGTGCCGAAGCTGCTGCACAAGCCTATTTTCAAAAACCAGCCATAGCCCTTACCGATACAGAAGCGGCACTGATCATTGCTTGCTTACCCAATCCAAAACGGTACACCGTAGTACCACAAAGCAAGTTTGTAGGCTGGAAGCATCGGCATATTCTACGCCAGATGCATAACATAGCCGACGACCCCGATATTAGTACCCTTTGTAACGCCGGCCTTACGGCAAATGAAAAGCCGCGTAAGCAAACTCACAAAAAAGGCTAACGCAACAACATGTAGCATGAAGTTATAAATTTACTGCTCTTTTTTATCGTTTATTTACGATAAACGATTTAGCTTTGCAATATGGCTATCACAAAATCACATGCATTTAGTACCGATGTGCAACAATTAGCGGCTTATGCGAAAGCGTTGAGCCACCCTGCACGTATTGAAATCTTAAAAATACTCGCAGAACGTAACGCGTGCATTTGCGGTGAAATTGTAGAAGTGCTTCCACTAGCACAAAGCACCGTATCGCAACACTTGAAAGAATTACTTGCAGCAGGCTTAATTAAAGGCACCATAGATGGACCGAAAAGTTGCTATTGCATTAACCCCGATACCATTACATTATTAGCCTCACAAATGGCAACATTGTTTGCGGGTTTGGCAGTTACGCCTAACACCTCTAATCAATGCTGCTAATAAAAACAACCATATGAACAACGATCAACAACTTAAAACACTGGTACAAGAAAAGTACAGTGCCATTGCACAACAAAGCAAAGCACAAAATGCAGCAAGTTGCTGCGGTGCTACCGGTTGTGGCGATGTATACAATATTATGGCCGATAACTATGAAAGTATTGATGGCTATATACCCGATGCCGATTTGGGTTTAGGATGCGGCGTACCTACTGCTTTTGCACAAATTAAAACAGGTAATACTGTTATTGACTTAGGTAGCGGTGCTGGTAACGATGCTTTTGTAGCCAGAAAGATTGTAGGCGATACAGGAAAAGTTATTGGTATAGATTTTACAGAAGCGATGATTGCTAAGGCTCGTCAAAATGCCGATACACTTGGTTACAATAATGTTGAGTTTAGGCTCGGCGATATTGAAGCAATGCCGGTAGCTGCTAATACAGCACATGTGATTATTAGCAACTGTGTATTAAATCTTATCCCTAATAAGGCGAATGTGTTTAAAGAAATGTATCGCGTACTCAAGCCTGGTGGACATTGCAGCATTAGCGATATTGTATTGCAAGGACATTTACCGCAAGGGCTACAAAAAGCTGCCGAAATGTATGCTGGCTGTGTTGCCGGTGCCATTGAGCAACAACAGTACTTGCATTTGATGGAACAAGCGGGCTTTCAGCAGGTTACCATTCAACTATCAAAAGATATTGTTATTCCTGAAAATATTTTGGCCGACTACCTCAGTGCCGATGAAATAGCTGCGTATCAACAACAGCCTACGCCTATTGTAAGTATTACAGTGTACGCAGCAAAGCCCAATCTATTTGCAGAAGACACTTTTGTACCGATTGTGAACCAAGCAACCGCTTGCACGCCTGGTGGTGGCTGCTGCTAATAAAAATATATGCTTAGTAATAACTGCACACCTATACCACAAAAGCAACTGAGCTTTTTAGACCGCAATCTTACCTTATGGATTTTTCTTGCCATGCTTACCGGTATTGCTATAGGCTATTTTTCGCCAGCAACAGCGCAACATATTCAGGCATTGAGCATTGGTACTACTAATATTCCTTTAGCAATTGGGCTAATTGTAATGATGTATCCGCCCTTAGCAAAAGTGAAGTACGAACGTATGGCCGAAGTATTTAAAAACACGAAAGTATTAGGCACATCGTTACTACTCAATTGGATTATTGGCCCAATACTCATGTTTGGCTTGGCCGTTCTTTTTCTGAAAAATCAACCAGGTTATATGACTGGTGTTATTATGATTGGTTTGGCTCGCTGCATTGCTATGGTATTGGTTTGGAACGATTTGGCCAATGGTAGTGGCGAATATGCTGCCGGTTTGGTTGCGCTAAATAGTATTTTTCAAATTTTACTCTACACCTTTTATGCCTATTTGTTTGTAACCGTACTGCCACCCTATTTTGGTATTGCTGGTACAAGTATTCAAGTTAGCATGGGTGCTATTGCTACGAGTGTTGGCATTTATCTGGGTATTCCATTTGCAGCGGGTATTATCAGTAGATATGTGCTCCTTACGGTAAAAGGTAGTGCGTGGTATGAGCAAAAATTTGTTCCTGCAATTGCTCCGCTAACACTTATAGCCTTACTATTCACAATAATCACCATGTTTAGTGTGAAGGGAAATGCAGTTGTAAGCATACCCTTAGCAGTACTACAAATTGCTGTTCCGCTGGTATTGTATTTCGCCATCATGTTTTTATTAAGCTTTTGGCTTGGTAAGCGTTTAGGTGCCAATTACGAACAAAATGCTGCCATTGCATTTACTGCAGCCGGTAACAATTTTGAGTTAGCCATTGCTGTTGCTATTGGTGTTTTTGGTTTGGGGAGTGAACAAGCTTTTGCAGGTGTAATTGGTCCGCTGGTAGAAGTACCTGCTTTAATACTATTGGTTCGTGTGGCACAGAAATTTAAACAACGTTGGTATCCATCTTAAATCTATGATAATGCAGCCAAAAAAATTATTATTTGTTTGTGTGGAAAACAGCAATCGCAGTCAAATGAGTCAGGCGTTTGCTACCATGCTGGGTGGCAATGCTGTTGAGGCCTATAGTGCAGGAAGTAAACCGAGCGGTGTTGTGAATCCGAAAGCCATTGCCGCTATGCAGGCCCTTGGTTACGACCTTTCAACACATGACAGCAAGAGCCTTGAAGAAGTGAAACAATATGCTCCGTTTGATGTGGTAGTAACGATGGGTTGCGGCGATGCCTGCCCGTGGATGCCTGCCAAACAGTTTATTGATTGGCAAATACCCGACCCCAGAAATATGCCACCCGAAGCCTTTCATGAGGTGAGAGATTTTATTCGTTCACAAGTAAGCGATTTACTTACACAACTTGGTGTTAAACAGGTGTAACAACATTTACGTAAGTATACCTTACGGTAAATGATTATGCTTTCATTTCTTCAAGTACCTGCTGCATGCGAAACATTTCGTCGCGTAAGCGGGCAGCTTCTATAAAGTCTAAATCTCTGGCAGCTTTTTCCATTTCTTTTTTAACCTTGGCAATTGCTTTCTCCATTTTTGGTATGGTATTATAAGCATCGGCATCTTCGGCTGCTATGGTAGCAGGTACCATTTCGGCTCTAATGGCATTGGCTTTATTTTCGTCGAAGCCTTTAATATCAAGTACGCTTGTTTGCTTCATGATTTGCTCAATACTCTTACGAACAGTTTTAGGTACAATGCCATGTTGCGTATTGTATGCTATTTGAATTTCACGTCTACGATTAGTTTCGTCTATTGTACGCTGCATACTTTCCGTCATACTATCGGCATAAAAAATCACCAAACCATCGGCATTACGAGCTGCACGACCCGCCGTTTGCGTAAGCGACTTTTCATTTCTCAAAAAGCCTTCTTTATCTGCATCTAAAATAGCTACAAGGCTCACTTCGGGTAGGTCTAAACCCTCTCTCAGTAAGTTAACGCCCACCAACACATCAATTTCGCCCAATCGTAATGAACGTAGTATTTCTATACGTTCCAGCGTATCTACATCACTATGTATATATTTACTTTTAATATGAATACGAGCTAAATACTTATCCATTTCTTCGGCCATACGCTTGGTAAGGGTGGTAACCAATACACGGTCGCCACGCTTTACGCGTTGGTCTATTTCATCTAACAAATCATCGATTTGATTCACACTAGGGCGTACTTCAATAGGTGGATCTAACAAACCCGTTGGTCGTACTACTTGTTGCACTACTACACCGCCTGTTTTTTCTAACTCGTAATCGCCTGGCGTTGCACTCACAAATACGGTTTGACCCACTAAGTTTTCAAATTCATGAAAGTTAAGCGGCCGGTTATCTAACGCACTAGGTAATCTAAAACCATAATCAACCAATACCAGCTTACGACTACGGTCGCCGCCGTACATACCTGCTACTTGCGGAATGGTTTGGTGACTTTCATCAATAATGGTCAAGAAATCTTTAGGGAAATAATCGAGTAAGCAGAATGGCCTTGTACCCGGTGTTCTTCTATCAAAAAAACGGCTATAATTTTCAATACCGTTACAATAGCCCAACTCTCGAATCATTTCAAGATCAAAAGATACCCTTTCTTTAAGTCGTTGTGCTTCAATAAGCTTTCCTTGACTTTGGAAATAGGTAACCTGTGCCTGCATTTCGTCTTGTATTTCGTGCATGATCTGCACAATCATATCTTTTGGCGCCAAATAAAGATTGGCCGGAAAAATGGCTGCATTTTCTAGCTTACCAATTCGTTTGAGGGTTGTTTTTTCAATACTCTCAATACTTTCTATTTCATCCCCAAAAAAAGTAACCCGATAGGCATAATCTGCATATGGTAAGTTGATATCAATGGTGTCGCCTTTCACACGAAACTGACCTCTGTTGAATTCTGTTTGGCTACGGCTGTACAAACAATTTACCAAGCTATGTAAGAAGCCCTGCCTAGAAATTACTTGTCCTTGGTGAATACGAACAATACCATTCTCAAACTCAGTAGGGTTACCCATACCGTAAATACAACTCACACTCGCCACAACAATAATATCTCTACGGCCGGTAAGCAGTTGGCTGGTAGCTTCTAGCCTAAGTTTATCTAACTCTTCGTTGATGCTCAAATCTTTCTCGATATATGTATCACTCACAGGCATGTAAGCCTCTGGTTGATAATAATCGTAGTAGCTCACAAAGTACCCCACCGCATTATCGGGGAAAAACTGCTTAAACTCACCGTACAATTGTGCAACAAGCGTTTTATTATGCGTAAGTACCAATGTAGGCCTTTGCAGGTTAGCAATTACATTGGCCATGGTATACGTTTTACCAGAGCCTGTTACACCCAATAGTGTTTGAAAAGGTTCACCATTTTGTAGTGCTTCGGTAAGTTGGGCAATAGCCGTTGGCTGATCACCTGCTGGTGGGTAAGGTGCATGTAACGTGAAAGGCATGGTGTAAAAATACCAAAGAATACTTCCCTTACGGTAAATGTGTATTACTTATACCAACCATTACGCTCAATTTCAGTACGCACTTGATCAGGTGTTAAATACTGAATACTTTTTCCAGCTTGAATTTGTTGGCGAATAAAGCTTGCAGATATCTCTAATAGTGGCGCTTGAACAATAGTGGTTTTACTACCTTCAAAAACTGTAACAGGATATTGCAGACGTTCGTACACAATTACAGGATAGAGTTCAAGTAGTTTCTCATAATTCTTCCATTTACGTAAGTTCATGTAACTATCACTACCCATTATCACCGAAAAAGTATGCTGCGAATATTTTTCAGATAGATAAGTAAGTGTATCAATAGTATATGAAGGTTTAGGCAAGTGAAACTCTATATCAGAACTACGAAGGGCAGTATTACCTTCTATGGCCAGATTTACAAGATGTAACCGATCATAATCTTTTAAAAGTGTAGCAGCTGGCTTTAACGGATTTTGCGGACTTACCACCAACCATACCTGTTGCACATCAGCATGCTGTGCCACATGATTAGCAATAATTAAGTGCCCGGTATGAATAGGATTAAATGACCCGAAGTACAAGCCGATATGCATGGTATAGGTTAGATTTCTTCTACAAATATCTGATCTGCTTCATTCAAACGTAAGCTTAGGTTATAACCCGCTACCGAAATAGAAATAGGATCTCCCAATGGTGCAATTTGATCTACACGTACAGTTTCACCTGGCACACAACCCATTTCCATTAATTTTATAAACAACTCCCCTTTTTCGAACGATTGTATCACCGCTTTTTTCCCCAAGCCCAATTCACTTAACTTCTTCATAAATAATATTGTATTGCAAAGCTACAAGCAATCGACCGCATATTGTTACGAGATTTGTAATAGAAAACAAGTACCATGCCACAGCAAATATTCTTCCATCAAGCCGACCGTAAGTTAACCTTACAACATAAAAATCAATTAAAGCAATTCATTACTATCCTATTTACGCAAGAAAACAAAGCTTTGGAGCGACTAGATTATATTTTCTGTAGCGACGAGCACCTACTAACCATCAATCAAAATCACTTACAACACGATTATTATACCGATATCATCACTTTCGATTTATCAACCGATACAAAACAACCAACTATTGGTGAAATTTATATCAGTATAGATCGAGTAAAAGATAACGCCAAACTACACAACACAACATTTACGCAAGAAATCTTACGTGTTATTTTTCATGGAGCCTTACACTTATGTGGTTATAAAGACAAATCAAAAACGCAGGCCCAACAAATGCGACTTAAAGAAGAAGAATACTTACGTAAATATGTTTCACATAACACAGTTTCTTAGTGAAACATTGATTTACTAAAGTTGTAAAAGGTTTCACATAACACAGTTTCATTGAGAAACATCAACTAGTTTTGCAAATCATGGAATCAGTAGATGTTTTTAAAGAAAAGCGTAGGTGGCAAATTGCATTACGCAGGTATATCCTAGAGAAAAAACCAAGTACGCAATATGTACAATACTATGGTATTACCATTGAGGGTTTTAGAACATGGATTGAGATGCAGTTTATCAATGGTCAATCTTGGGATAACTTCGGAACAGATTGGCAATTCGAACATGTAGTTCCTGTTGCCTACTTCGATTTAACTAATGAGGCAGATAATAAACTTTGTTGGAACTTTACCAATATTCATGTAAGTGGTATATCTGTACAAACACCACATCAAGGGATTTCAATTTTAGCGGCGAAAAAGTATTTTGAAAGTATGTATCAAGCAAGTGGATACCCTATTTGTGCAGCTATGCTTGCTAAGATTGATACCATTGAGCAAACAACGATGCATGCAGAAACTGCATTAGCAACATTTCTTCAGTACCGGAAAACATTCTTACATGCATTAACGGATGCTTCCATCGAAGATTATCTACGCTTAAACGATGGTTTAACACCAGAAGATTTCTTACTAGAAAGAACCTTATTTCAAAAATTCGCTGTCTAATATTATTTACATGTATCCTGTGTACGATGTTATTGTTGTAGGTGCCGGTCATGCCGGTTGTGAAGCTGCTGCTGCTGCTGCCAATATGGGTAGTAAGGTATTACTCATTACCATGAATATGCAAACCATTGCCCAAATGAGTTGTAACCCTGCAATGGGTGGTATTGCAAAAGGTCAAATTGTTCGTGAAATTGATGCGATGGGTGGCTATAGTGGTATTGTAACCGACAAAAGCCTCATTCAATTCCGTATGCTTAATAAAAGCAAAGGACCGGCTATGTGGAGCCCAAGAGCTCAAAGCGATAGAATGTTGTTCGCAGCTACATGGCGTGAAATGTTGGAACAAACACCTAATGTTGATTTCTATCAAGATATGGTGAAAAGCATCATCATAAAAGATGGTAAAGCTTGTGGTGTAATTACAGGCTTAGGAAATGAAATCAAAGCACAAGCTGTAGTTGTTACAAGTGGAACTTTCTTAAACGGTATCATTCATATTGGTGAAAAACAATTGGGTGGTGGCCGCATGGGCGAAAAAGCAGCTACCGGAATTACAGAACAATTAATTGCGTATGGCTTTGAAAGTGATCGTTTAAAAACTGGTACCCCTCCACGCATCGATGGACGTAGTTTAGATTACTCTAAGATGGAGGAACAAAAAGGCGATGATGAGGTGGTTGGCTTTAGCTATTTAAACGTTCCAAAAATTACGGCAGCTCAACAACGCAGTTGCTATATTACTTATACCAGCCCCGAAGTACATGAGATTCTAAAAACGGGCTTCGATAAAAGTCCTATGTATGCAGGTCGCATCGAAGGAGTTGGCCCGCGTTATTGCCCCAGCATAGAAGATAAAATCAATCGCTTTGCCGATAGAGAACGCCATCAGTTATTTGTAGAACCAGAAGGTTTTAATACCGTAGAAATATATGTGAATGGTTTTAGTACTAGCCTACCTGAAGAGGTACAACACCAAGCGCTACGGATGGTACCAGGTTTTGAAAATGCAAAATTTTTCAGACCAGGCTATGCCATTGAATACGATTATTTTCCGCCAACACAACTAACCCATTCACTCGAAACCAAAGCTATTGGTAACTTATTTTTTGCCGGACAAATTAATGGTACCACAGGCTACGAAGAAGCAGCTTGCCAAGGATTAATGGCAGGTATTAATGCACACCAAAAAGTAAACCATCAAGCACCTGTTATCTTACAAAGAAGTGATGCTTACATTGGAGTGCTCATCGATGACTTAGTGAATAAAGGTACCGACGAACCTTACCGCATGTTCACAAGTCGTGCAGAATTTAGAACCCTACTCCGTCAAGATAATGCCGACCTACGCTTAACAGAACTAAGTTATCGTTTGGGCCTAGCCTCACAAGAACGTATGAACTTAGTACGTGCCAAGCAAGAAGGTGTACAACATATCATTCAACATCTACAAACCACTGGCATCGAACCAAACACTATCAACCCATTTTTTGAAAGTATTGGTAGTGCTACCATCAGTGAAAAAACAAAGGGTGCCAAAATTGTTTTGCGCCCAAATGTAACCTTACGGCAAATGATGGATGCTGTACCTACCCTACATGCATCGCTAAATCATTATCCAGAAGATACATTACTGCAGGCCGAAATTCAAGTGAAGTACGAACGCTATTTGCAAAAAGAAC
>DMPB01000001.1:32610-32762 GCA_003456175.1 Chitinophagaceae bacterium
TTGGTAGATAAAATGCAACAGCTCGAAAACCTGGTAATTCCTGAAAATTTTCAGTACGAAAAACTTGCAGCCATTAGCAACGAAGCTTTACAAAAGTTCAATAAAATTCGTCCGCGTACACTTGGGCAAGCCAGCAGAATTTCAGGTGTTAA
>DMPB01000004.1:0-9816 GCA_003456175.1 Chitinophagaceae bacterium
ATAGAAGAATTTCAAGATACTTTATACAAGGTAAGTATCAATAATAAATGGGGAATAATTAGCCCAAGTGGGAATTGGCTATTACAACCAATATATGATGGTATAATTCTTTTTAAAGAAGACTATTCTAATAACTATTCAAAAATAAATAATAAATGTAGTGTAATTAAATATAGTACTTTAAACAGGTTCTTTTCAGACAATAGTATTTATTATAATATTGAGTGTTATAAAGTTTGGCTTAAAGACAAATGTGGTTTAATCGATTTTTATGGGAATTGGTTGTTGCAACCTATATATGATGATATTTATTTTAGAATAGAATTAATAAAGGATTCTTTTAAAGAAATATATTTTATAGCAGAGCTAAATGAAAAGTTGGGGATAATTAATCATCAAGGAGGCTGGGTAATGCAGCCAATATATGAGTATATCTATCTTGAACGGAAATACTATCTGCTAAAGCATAATGACAGATGGGGTTTCATGGATTTCGAGGGAAATTGGATTGTACAAGCTGTATATGAAGACATCGCTCCTGGTTGTAAAGAAGATTTTTACCTAGCGCAACTGAATAAGAGGTGGGGCTTTGTGAATGCTCAGGGTACATGGATAGTGCAACCCCAATTTGATAACATTAGCAGTTTTGATCTTCTTGACGTAATTAATAATGAGCATTATAAAGTTAATTTAAACGGTAAATTGGGTGTGATTGATACCAGCGGTAATTGGATTATGCAGCCAACACTAGAATACATTGGCGCTTTTGATGGATACTATAAAGCTAAACTTTTGAGTGGTAAGTGGGGGGTCGCTGATGTAAGAGGAAGTTGGATTGTAAATCCGATAATAGACTTTATTGGTCCCTCTCAAAAAGGCTTTGCTCCAGCCCTAATGAATGATAGATGGGGTATTATCAGTAATCAAGGATTTTGGCTTGTTAAACCACAATATGAAGATATTCATGATAATGATATTACTGAAGATGTTTTTAGTCATGTAGGTCATTATCAAGTAAAGCAAAACGGTAAATGGGGTATCGTCAATCTAAAAGGTATTTGTGTTATAGAGCCAAAGTTTGATGCTGTTGAAATTTATTATGATGGATATTCAACCCGTTTTTACAAGGTTAAGAGTAATGGAAAATATGGCTATTTAAACAGTGATTTTAATTTACAGATACCACTAAAATTTGATTGTGAGGCGCCAAAATTATCAGAATACAAGCCAGTTAAAAAAACTAGTACTGTAGACAGAATTTATAAAGTTACACGTAATATTTTTTTCGTTTGGCTTGCACTTTCTTGCTATAATATTTTTATTCTAAAAATAAAACCTATTGATGTTGCTAATTATTATTTATTTGGAATAAACTCCCCACTAATTAGAGATCCAGAATATTATGATGAAAATTATTATTCTGATTATAAGAATTATTCATTGGTAGATTCAACAAATAATTACGAATCAGATGGTGAAGATGGTAATGTTTATGAAGAGTTTCAATATACTGAAAATGATAAAATTGATTCCTTAGTAAGTTCGTTTGACTTGAAGCTTTCGAAAGAGGATATCAATACAATTAAGAATATATATTATGGTAACAATACTGATCCGGAGAATAAAAGAGGTAGTGAGTGTGGAGTTGAAAGTAAAAATTGTAAATGGTGTGGTAAAGAATTTTATCTAAAGAAATACTTTTATACTTATAATGACTTAGCTAAAATGATGATAGATGATTTTAGTGCAAACCTAGTAATGGCACTTGTGAAATCATTTAATGAAGAATCTGATGAAATAGAAAAAATATTACATGAAATGTGTGAAAATTTTAGAAATGGTGAAAGGTATGATTGTTTAGTAGAAATTGGAACTAATGAAGATTTCTGCTCTAGAAAGTGTCAACGAGAGAATAATTAATATTAAATACATAATTAAAATTCAAAATTTAGCTATTATGAAAACACATTTTATATTCATTTTATTTGTTTTTTTATTAACTAAAATTGTAGCTAATGCACAAACGTGGCAACCTGCAAATCAACTTGGTAATTCTGGATTTATCAATGTGACTTTAAATTCAACAGATTTTGTAAATGATACAGTAGGATGGGCTGTAGGTGAAAAAGGTAATATCTTATTTACAAGAGATGGTGGCCAGACTTGGCGAAGTCAAGGCTCATCAACTTCATATACACTCACAGATGTAAAATTTATAAGTTCATCACATGGGTGGGCTGTAGGAAATTCTGGTGTGGTTTTAAGTACAAACAATGCAGGAATAAGCTGGGTGACCTTAGGACAAGTTGATAATACAAATTTAACATCCTTATTTGTTATAAATGATTCTACTATCGTTACTGTGGGAATGAATGGTAGATTTTATAAATCCTCAAATGCTGGTTATAATTGGTCATCACAAACGCTTCCTACAACAGAACCATTAGAAGATGTTTTTTTTATATCAATCGATACAGGATGGGTTGTCGGTTGGAGTGGGACTATTTTGTATACATCTAATGGCGGAAACACTTGGTCTATAAGGCCATCAGGTACTATGCAAGACTTAAATGCAATTTTTTTCGTGACACCTTCAGAAGGATATATTGTTGGAACTAGCGGTACAATTTTAAAAACGCAAAATGCTGGCGCTACATGGAACCAACTAATTAATACGAACACTGAAAACCTTTTTGATTTGGCAGCAAGAGGGTCGACTGTTTGCGCTTCGGGCAGTAATGGTGCTATTATAACCTCTAATAATATGGGTTTAACTTGGACAGCTAGACACTCATCAACCTCTAACGATCTTAATTCAATTTGCATGTTCAATGCCAATAGAATAAGAGCAGTCGGTGACAATGGTGCTGTTATTATTAGCAATGATGCGGGAATATCTTGGTCTTCACTAACAAATGGGACACTTAGTGAATTATATAGCATTCACTTTGTGAACGATAGTAGTGGTTGGCTTACAGGTCATAGTGGTACAGTTTATAGAACACAAGATGGCGGAATTAATTGGATTCGTCAAAATGCTAACAACACTACATCTACGATTACAAGTTGTTTCTTTACATCTGTAAATAGAGGTTGTATAGTTGGTAGTGGCGGTTCTATTTTTACTACCAATACGAGTGGTAACGCATGGACCACAAGAAGTAATTTTACTTTACAACATCTTTCCAAAGCAATGTTCATAAATACATTAGAGGGATGGGCTGTTGGTGATCATGGAACAATACTAAAGTCAACAGATGGCGGATCGAATTGGTCCTTACAAACTTCTAACACCACAAATTGGCTGAGAAGCGTTTTTTTTATTAATAGTAGTTTGGGGTGGGCTGTTGGTGATTATGGAACAATATTAAAGTCAACAGATGGCGGCATAACTTGGGTTAATCAAAGTTATAATACTGGGCAAATTTTGTTCGATATCCATTTTGTAGACGAATCTAAGGGTTGGATAGTTGGTAGTGGTGGTATTATTTTACATACTTCAAACGGAGGTGTTTCTTGGGTTATACAAAATTCTGGTTCTTCACAAATGTTTAGGGCCACACATTTTATCAACAGTTTACAGGGTTGGGTAGTTGGTACTAATGGTACTATCCTTAGAACAACAGATGGTGGTTTAACCTGGCAACCAGAGGTGTCTAACACTACTAATGAATTAATAGATGTACATTTTTCATCGATGGGTAAAGGTTGGATTGTTGGAAATAATGGGACACTTTTACTTAACACTTCCGCCGCCACCCTACCAACAGATTTTACTGAAATTAAGGCTGCTGCCATCTCCAACACCTCTACCAACGTTATGTGGTCTGTTTCAACCGATAATAATGTTAACATTTATACTATTGAGCGAAGTACAAATGGTAGATCTTTTAACGAGGTGGGCACTATTGCAAGTAAAAACGCCACCAATAGCGTATCATATAAGTTTACTGATAACTTGCAACAACCGCATATCGGTATTTTATATTACCGCATAAAAGCTGTTGGAAAAGATGGTAGCCATAAATACAGTAAGATAATTACTACAGCTATCAATACAGCTATGGAGCTTAAAATATTCCCCAATCCCGTTCAAAACGAATTGGTAATTCAAATACCAAATAATACAGATGGAATAGCACTACTTCAAATTTTTGACATCAATGGTAGGGAATTGTATCAACAAGCCAATATCGCTACTCTTGGCAGCACTACTATTACACTCAATGTAGCAACACTACCACAGGGAACCTATTACTTAAAAATGAAGGATAAAAAGCGGGGGATTATTATGAATAGTTCATTTATCAAATGAGTTTAACGTAAAACAACCAAAAAAGGGGTAACACATGTTACTCCTTTTTTATTAGTGTAATGATAAATGCTATATTTTTAGAAAAAAATAATATATGAGCATACAGCAGTGGTTCGAACAAAGATATCAGCAGTTTAAGGAAGCCCAAAAACTAGTTAGAACTTCAGCGGAGCAGGCGTCTTTTAACATTTTTGCATTATCAAGCATCAATGTTGAAAAAGAAAATTTCCATTCCGATATTATTTCAGTACTCCTTAACCCAAATGGATTACATAAAGGCAGTTCTACCTTTTTGCACGTATTTATAGATTACCTATGCAAGCACTATCAATTCAACATCAACAAAGCCAACTATGAACATGCAACTGTACATCGTGAATTTTCAGATATAGCTAGTAGAATTGATATCTGTATTGAGGGCAAGGGCCATGCAATTATAATCGAAAATAAAATGAATAATGCGCCAGATGCCGAAATGCAAATAGAGAGATATTATGAACTAATAACAAAAAGAAATCTCGAGGTCGACGCTATTATCTATCTAACACTTGATGGTATAAAACAAGCTCCTACACCAACAATACCAGCAGCAGCATCCATACTCAAAAGCATAGGTGCATATACAGACCAATCTAATGATTTGGTTCAGGGTTGGTTGAATCAATGTTTAGAACATACAAATGAATTTAATACAAAATCATTCATTAATGAGTACACCAAACTAGTAAAGGCATTGAATATTAATGCACACGAACGTAGAGTTATACAAGACTTCTTGAAAGATGTAGGTAAGGTAGAAATACTACCTGTATTAATACAATTAAGTGATAACGAAAAGAAAGCGATTAATACCTATCGAATACAGTTTATAGCATCGCAAATACAAAATTATCTTCCTTTCACCAAGGGCAACCAGTACCCGCCCTATCCAACATGGTTTTTTGAAGGCTACACCTTTAATGCCATACGTTTTCAATTATCTGTTACAACAGAAAGTCTTACTTCTGTTAAAGTAGATCTGTTTGGTATGGCTAATAATCAAGAAAAAAACCGCACCACCACCCACGAGCTATTAAATAATATCAAAATGCTGTCGGCATTTCAAGAAGGCAGCAACAAAAATGGCTACGAGAAAATTTTTCAAACAACCCACAACTTGTTAGCTACCGATGCTGAGGTAATACAATTTATCAACAATCTGTTGCAAGCACTTCGGGGTGTTACTGCCTAAGCCTAATAAAATTAGATAACCTAAGCACCCAATATATTTGTAGCTATATACCCCAACCCAGTATTGGTAGTAGTATGTACCAAGGTATTTTACAAGCGCAACTTATTAATACACTTATGCACGGATCGCAATTGAGGAAGTTAGAGGCAGAACTATGGCGAGCTGCCGACCAGCTACGAGCCAACAGTAAGCTAACAGCATCAGAATATGCCATGCCCGTTTTAGGACTCATTTTTTTAAGGCATGCGTACAATAGGTATCTGAAGGTTAAAGAAGTAGTAGAAGCTAACCTACCTATTCACCCACAGCGGGGTAGGCGAGCGCTTAGCAAAACCGATTTTGAAGAACAGAATGCCATGTATCTACACGAACAGGCACAGTTTGAATATTTGGTGAACCTACCCGAAAGTGCCGATATAGGGGAGTCGATAGATAACGCTATGCGGTTAATTGAAGATGATTATGATAACCTCAAAGGCGTATTGCCTAAGAATTACGGTATTTTTAGTAAAGATCTGTTACGTGAGCTGCTCCGTATTTTCAATAAAGAAGTGCTCCAAAAAGCCGAAGGCGATTTATTCGGTAAAATATATGAGTACTTTCTGAACAAGTTCGCCATGTCGGGTGCTCAAGAAGGGGGCGAATTCTTCACTCCTATGAGCTTGGTACAAACCATTGTTAACATTATTGAACCCAATTATGGAATTGTGTTTGACCCCGCCTGTGGTAGTGCGGGTATGTTTGTACAAACAGGCTATTTTATTGAAAGCGAAGGCTTACGACCAGCCGAAAAAGTTACCTTCTATGGCCAAGAAAAAGCAGAACTAAACACTAAGCTCGCCAAAATGAACCTCGCTGTACATGGCCTTGAAGGCGATGTGAAAGAAGGCAACACTTTTTATGAAGACAAGCAAAACCTTGTTGGTAAGTGCGACTTTGTAATGGCTAACCCTCCTTTTAATGTAGATGGCGTAGATAAAAATAAAGAGGTTATAAAAAAAGACCCTCGCCTAGTGCTCGATGGTAAGGTGAACCTACCTAAAAATGATAATGCCAACTATTTATGGATACAGTATTTCTATAATTATCTTAAACCAACAGGCCGTGCAGGGTTTGTAATGGCATCGTCGGCTAGCGATGCAGGCCATAGCGAAAAAGATATCCGAGAAAAACTCGTAAAAACAGGTGCTGTAGATATTATGATGGCTATTGGTAATAACTTCTTCTATACCCGATCATTACCATGTACTCTTTGGTTTTTCGATCGTAATAAAGAGTCAAAACAAGATTTTGAGGATTCTGAGGTTGATACGATTAATTCGAACAGAAAACAACAGTCCTGTCCATCTTTTAATCAAAGAAATCGTGTACTGATGCTCGACGCCAGAAAAATTTACCGTAAGGTAACGAGTAAGGTCAACGATTTTAGCCCCGAGCAATTGCAAAACCTTATTAGTATAGTTGGTTTGTACCGTGGCAACAACCAAAAATTTGTTACCACGGTTAGCAAATACTTACATACAGCTACCGAAACAGCACAAACATGTAAGCATGAGATAGCATTACTGCAAATGAAGATTCGCCAAGTAATTAATACCATTTGCCAATGTAACCCACAACAATTAGCGAGCGTTAATAGCATTACAGACCTACTACCCGAGTGGAACGAGTTGCAAAATCAAATACAAGATGTAGAAGCTTTGCAAAGCAATGCAATAAAAGCAATACAAAACCTAAACACTACTGCAACACTAGACCAAGTAATAACACACATTAAAGCACTCCGCAAGCCACAAGATAAACTAATAAAGCAGCTAACCGATGCTGTAGCAAGTGCTACCAAAACATACCAACTCAATAAAAACAAAGAGTGGAAAGCACTGAACATTAAGGAATTGCTCGATGAATTGAAGGATGCACAACTACAACTCGGCGGTAACCCCGAAGAAGAAGAACCTGGCCTCTTACACGAAGCTGAATATTACTACAAACAAGCCCATTGGCTTACCAGCCGCTTTCCCGATGACGTGTATACCGATGTAGAAGGACTATGCAAAGTGGTAACCCAAGCAGAAATAGCTGCCAAAGATTGGAGCCTAAGCCCAGGCCGTTATGTAGGTGTAGATACCAGTACCGATAAAGACTTTGACTATGAAGAGCGCCTGAACGAAATACATATTGAATTGGAAGGGTTGAACGAGGAAGCTATCAACTTAGCAAAACAAATTCAGAATACGATTAAAGAGATTATTTGATGGATAGGATTAATGAAAGTGAAATAGACAGATTGACGCACAAGATTATCGGTTGTACTATGAAAGTACATTCGACACTTGGAAATGGATTTCAGGAAGTTATTTATCAAAGACCATTGGCAATTGAATTGGCTTATGAAAATATTTCCTTTCAGCGGGAGTTAGAAATGCCCACATTGTACCGTGAGGAGAAAACTGGAACACGTAGGGTTGATTTTTTGTAGAAGAGAAGGTAATGATAGAACTAAAAGCTACTGAGAAGTTAGGGTGTGCATAAGGCATAGGCAATTAATTATTTGGAAGCCTATAATATCGTTGATGGACTTTAAAAGGCTTTACAACAAACGTCTGAATACGATTAAAGGATTTATGAATCAGGATTCCTTTGTCGATAGTAATCCTGTCTATCCTGTAATCCAAAAAATCGTGTTCAGAACATTACTGAAAATATAAAGACTTGGCGATATGAAAAACGAAATCATACTCTATCAACCTGGTGAATTAGCCGAGCATATCGAGGTAAGACTTGAAGATGAAACTGTTTGGTTAACGCAAACACAAATGGCCACTCTTTTTGGTCAAACCAAACAAAACGTCAGTTTGCACATAAACAACTGTTTCAAAGAAGGAGAACTTGAAAAAAGAGCAACTGTCAAGGAATACTTGACAGTTCAAATTGAGGGGAATAGAAATGTTAAACGAACCATTGAATACTACAACCTTAATGTTATCATTTCGGTTGGTTACAGGGTAAAATCTAAGCAGGGTACACAATTTCGCATTTGGGCTACCCATGTATTAAGAGATTATTTACTGAAAGGCTATGCCTTGAACCAGCGGATGAACAGAATAGAAAACAATTACGAAGACCTTAGCAGAGAAGTAAAGCAAATTTCTTTACAACTTAAAACACAAGAACTACCTACCCAAGGCATTTTCTTTGATGGACAAATTTTTGATGCCTACGCCTTTGCTTCCAGCCTAATTAAAAAAGCCAAAAAAGAAATTATACTCATAGACAATTACTTAGATGAAAGTAGCTTAACGCATCTATCTAAAAAGGCGAAAACGGTAAAAGTGCAGTTATTAACCAAAAGCATCAGCAAAACCTTAGCGTTGGATGTAAAAAAAGCCAACGAGCAATATGGCCATTTTGAAATAAAGGAGTTAAAAACAAGCCACGACCGCTTTTTATTGATTGACCAAAAGGAGTTGTACCATTTAGGAGCATCACTCAAAGATTTGGGTAAAAAGTGGTTTGCCTTTTCGAAGATGGATGAAAGCACAATGAATTTGATTTTAGAACAATTAAAAAGGGAGTTGGCGATATGAAAAAATGTCTTAACCATGACTTAGCAGATTTGTATGATTTAATGATTCATCATAGAAATCCCTCAATCACAAAAATCAAAATGCTGCATCACAATCACTGTCTGAATTACGGATTAGATAGATTAATGGATTTCATGGATTTGAAATCTGTGCCATCAAAAAATCTGTGTTATCGGAGCAATCCAAGAAAATCCGTTATTCAGACAACCATTTCTGAAAACTTTAAAGCATTGGCGATATGAAGTGGGAGAAAGTTGAAATAGGAAGTGTATGTGATGTTGGAAGAGGTTCGTCACCAAGACCCATAGACAACCCTGCATATTTTTCGGAAGGCACAATTCCTTGGGTTAAGATTGCGGATGCAACAGCATCTGGGAAATACATTTATCAAACAAAGGAAGTAGTGAACGAATTTGGCGCTTCATTTAGCCGAAGATTGCAACCTGGTGCATTAATTATAGCTACAAGTGGTGTTTCCTTAGGTCAAATAAAATTCCTTGGAGTTGAAGGGTGTATTCATGACGGTTGGTTATATGTAAATAATTTTAGAGGGGTTGATAAAGAATTTCTTTACTATCATCTACTAATAATGCAAGATGAATTCTTAGGAAGAGCATTTGGGGCGGCTATACAGAATATAAACACAACAATTCTCAGAGAATCTAAAATCAATCTTCCCCCAC
>DMPB01000004.1:10053-10667 GCA_003456175.1 Chitinophagaceae bacterium
CCACCCAACGCCGCATCGCTTCCATTTTATCGGCTTATGATGATTTGATAGAGAATAATTTGAAGCGGATACAATTGCTGGAGGAGAAGGCGTTTTTGAGGTATAAATCTGAATTTGACTTTTTCAAACCTTCAAATGAAGTAAATAAAATACCCGAAGGTTGGACAGTAAAACGTGCAGATGAAATTTTCAAAATTAACATTGGCAAAACCCCACCAAGAGAACAGTCAGAATGGTTCAATGATGAGGATTCAAAAATTAAATGGGTTTCGATAAAAGACATAAACAATTCAACGGTCTTTGCCTTTGAAACAAGTGAAACCGTGACTGAAATGGCAGTGAGCAAATTCAATATGAATGTTGCAAAAGCACATACAGTTTTGTTGAGTTTCAAACTTACAGTTGGAAAAGTTGCAATCACAACTGAGGATATGACAACCAATGAAGCGATTGCTCATTTCAATATTGAAGATGAAAATCAAATGTGTTCTGAATACATATATTTCTACCTAAAGAACTTTCCTTATGATTCATTGGGTAGCACATCTTCAATTGGAACAGCGATAAATTCAAAAGTTGTTAAAGCTATGCCTGTATTGTTGCCGCCCAAAAAG
>DMPB01000004.1:10891-15572 GCA_003456175.1 Chitinophagaceae bacterium
CTGTATTGTTGCCGCCCAAAAAGGTTATCAATGATTATAAGAAAGATGTTCAAAATGATTTCAACCTGATTCAGAACCTTTTAAAACAAAACACCAAACTTCGAGAGGCACGGGATATTTTATTGCCGAGGCTGATGAGTGGGGAAATAGAAGTGTAAATGCTTCATGAAGAAAATGAGGTTTAATATGCAATAGTTAACTTAAAAGTGAAATAAGCTTTTCGTAATTCAGTTATTAGTGAATACATTCGTACTCGAAATATTCGACGATCAAGGCCAAGCTTGCACCTTTTTTACCGTAAGGTGGCAAGATGCAACCCTTTCAGAAACCGATAAGTTTTTTCAACAATTCAGATACCATGAGCAGCTTAAAACCCCATTACAAGAACTTGCAACCTTTCTTAAAGTGGCCATTGGAGATGAATACGGAGCCTTGGAAAGTTTCTTCAGATTCGAAAATACAGCACAAGCACTACCCCCAGCGGGTACCCATCAGGTAGAAGACATCAACATTAACTTTGGCAATTTTCCCCTTCGGTTATACTGCTTAAGAATGTCAGAATCCTTAGTGGTGTTGTTCAATGGAGGCGAAAAAACAGCAGCAACTGCACAAGCAGGAAAAACCAACAAGGCATTTCAAGAAGCTAATGTTTTCGCCCAACGAATATTAAAGGCATTACAAGAAAAAGAAATTTACATCGGCTCCAACCATAGAACATTTTGTAGTAGCGATGGGGGCAATGAAATAAGCATTTAAAGCAAAAAACAAAATGAGAAGCAAAATTTTTCAAGAAATACTAGATGAAACCCCTGCCGAGGTAGAAATTTTTGTGCGGCTATATGCCGATTTGTTGGTGCGTATTCAGCAGCTATTGAAAGATAACAAAATTAACCAAAAAGAGCTGGCAGCAAGGCTAGATAAAAAGCCATCTGAAATTTCTAAATGGTTAAATGGCGAGCACAACTTCACCCTTCGTTCGTTGGCTAAACTATCTGCCGAACTTGGCGAACCATTAATAGAAGTACCCAAACGAAAAGAACGTACTCGCTATATACAAAGCAGTGCAGCACGTGTTAACATGTATGTAGCGCATAAAAATTTAACAACACAAAAGCCTGTGCGCACTATTGAGTGGCAGCAAGCAACCGATCAAAATCTAATAGCCAATGTCCAATAATACCGCCAACTTATTCAAGCCCGAAAAAGTTGCAATTGTTGAGTTCAAAATCCTTAATAGTAGGCTAGAAGTACCCGAAGATTTTGAAACGAATGAAGTAACAGGGCACCGTGTTGATAATAGCCTATTATTAAGCTTTAACTTAGAAGAAAAATTAGTTAAAGCCAACTTTACAGTAAATGTTGTAACAGAAAGCAACGGAAAAAATAGTGCAGAGGCCGAGGGAGCGTTTCATTTGGTATTTATATATCGGATTGATAACCTAGAACAATTGGCCAACCACCCCCCTGAAAGCGATACAATTTTATTGCAGCCAGTTTTGGGTAATGCACTGTCATCTATCACCTATGCTACCGCCAGAGGCATTTTGCTCGCCCAACTACAAGGTACAGCATTACACAAATTTGTATTACCAATAATTGATCCAAATAAGCTCCTTCATAACAAGTAAGCCATACTGAATGACTTGGGAATACTCAGAAGATAACCTTATAGAAAAAACAGCCATCAACCTATTTCAACAAACCTTAGGTTGGCATACCAACTTAGCGTTCAACAGCGAAACTTTTGGTGCTAATGGTACTTTAGGTCGTACCAATAAGCGAGAAGTAATACTAAAAAAATACTTCATTGAAAAGCTTCAAAGTTTTAACCCAGGCTTACCAATAAAAGCCTATGAAGATGCATATCAAAAGCTTACCGAAGCAAGTAGCAGTAAAAGCCTTGCAGAAATTAATCAAGAGATGCACAATTTGTTAAAAGATGGTATTGCTGTTGATTATGTGAACGAAAAGGGTGAGTACGTTAAAAACAAAGTACTTAAAGTATTCAACTTTGATGATCCAACAGCGAATCACTTTTTAGCCGTAAGGCAATTATGGATACAAGGTAAAAGCAACCGAGAGCGGCGCCCAGATATCATTGGTTTTGTAAATGGTATTCCTCTGTTATTCATAGAATTAAAAGCAACACATCGAAAACTCGAAAATGCTTTTACCGATAACTTCAACGATTATAAAGATGTAATACCGCAATTGTTCTACTATAATGCGTTTGTGGTATTAAGTAATGGTATTGAAAGCCGCATAGGTAGTATTACAGGTAAGTATCAGCACTTTCACGAATGGAAGCGCATTACCGAAGAAGATGAAGGCATTGTAGCGTTAGATAGAATTATTGTAGGGGTTTGTCATAAAAACAGAATGCTCGATTTGTTTGAGAATTTTATTTTGTTCGATACCACCTTGGGTAATGTTGTAAAGTTAATTGCTCGCAACCACCAATTTATTGGCGTTAATAAAGCCATCGAAAACATACAAACAAAGCTCTTAAACTATCAACAAGGGCATTTATCCATAGAAGATAAGCAGAAATTAGGAGTTTTTTGGCACACACAGGGCAGCGGTAAGTCGTACTCAATGGTATTTTTTTGCCAGAAAATACACAGAAAATTTACTGGTAGCTATACGTTTTTAATAGTAACCGACCGTGAAGAACTAGATAATCAGATATACGGAACTTTTAGTGGTGTTGGTGCTGTACCCAAGGTTAAGGCAGGTGCTAAAGATGCTTTGAAAGCCAATAGTGGAAAGCATTTAAAAACGTTATTGACTTCAGAACATCGTTATCTATTCACACTCATACATAAGTTCAACTTTGATGAACTCATAACTACTAGAGACAATATTATTGTTATATCCGATGAGGCACACCGTACTCAAGGTGGCCAATTAGCGCTAAACCTTCGTAATGCATTACCTAATGCATCTTTTATTGGCTTTACTGGTACACCGTTGTTTAAAGACGATGAAATAACAAAACGAATTTTCGGTGATTACGTCTCTTGCTACGATTTTAAGCGTAGTGTTGAAGATGGTGCAACAGTACCCTTGTATTATGAGAACCGTGGTGAGTATTTAGGTATTACCAATCCTGCAATTAACGAAGAAATTCGTGCAGTAATCGATGCTGAAGCTGGCGATTTAGATAGTGACCAAAGAACTAAGATTGAAGCATTATTCGCCAGAGAATATCCGATACTTACAGCTAAACCAAGATTAGAAGCTATTGCTAAAGATGTGGTTTGGCATTTTTGTAATAGGGGTTACAAGGGTAAGGGAATGTTTGTTGCCTTAGATAAGCTAACGGCAGTACGTATGTATGATATGATTACCCATTATTGGAAAGAAACAATCAACGCACTTGAAAAAGAAATAAACAAGGGTAAATACGGCGACCAAGAATTGCTCGATAAAAGCAGAGAACTACAGTGGATTAAATCAACTGAAATTTGTATAGTAGTAAGTGCTGAACAAAATGAAATACAGAAATTCCAACAGTGGGGGCTAGATATTGAGCCACATAGGGCTAAAATGAACACTCAAAACTTAGAAAGCCGCTTTAAAGACGAAAACGACCCTTTCCGCTTAGTAATAGTATGTGCTATGTGGATTACAGGGTTCGATGTGCCTTCTTTATCTACACTATACTTAGATAAACCTTTGAAATCGCATACCCTTATGCAGGCTATTGCGAGAGCCAACCGTATTAATGAAGGAAAAAATAATGGCTTAATTGTAGATTATATTGAAACCTACACGGCGTTGCTTGATGCACTCACGCTATATGGTTCTGGAGCTGCCACCAAACCCCATGGCGAGCATGAAAAACCCGAGGTGCCCGTAAAGCCTAATGAAGTTCTAATAGAACAACTTGAAGAAGCATTGGAGGCAACCGAAAACTTTCTTCAGTACGAGGTAGCGTTTAACTTACAAGAGCTTATATCTAGTGAAGGACTACTTAAAATAGCTGCTATTTCAAAAGGGATTGATGCTATTTATACCAACGATGAAACGAAAAGGAAGTTTCAAGTACTAGCACGAGAGGTATTTAAAAAATTTAAGGCATTGCAGCCAAATAAAGTACTTAATAATTATGCCGCCAGAAAAAATGCTATTGATGCTCTTTATGCCAAAATAGAAGAAAATGTTGAACAAGCTGATATAACGGATGTAATGCAAAAAATTCAAACTGTAGTTGATGCTTCTATTGAGAACATGATAGCAGACCCTCAGGCACCCTATAGCAATAGCATTGATTTAAGTGGTCTCGATTTTCAGCTATTAGAACAGTACTTTGAAAATGTGAAGCATAAGCATACTGCTGTTCAAACGTTAAAAGATAGGGTTGAAAAGAAACTAAAGCAAATGGTTGAGCGCAACCCTATGACGGTAGATTTTTTGAAAAAGTATCAGGAAATTATAGATGCTTACAACAGAGGTAAAGACGAGGCTGTTATCAAAGAAACTTTTAGAAAGCTTGTTGAGCTCGTACATACCTATACACAGGAAGAAGCAGATTCGAAAAGAGAGGGATTAAACGATGAACAAAAAGCAATTTTTGACATACTTCGGCAGGGGAAAAACTTAACACAAAAGGAGAAAGAAGAAATCAAAAAAATTGCTGTAACCCTTTTACATGAGCTCAAAAAAGAAAAATTACAAG
>DMPB01000004.1:15788-16220 GCA_003456175.1 Chitinophagaceae bacterium
TCAAAAAAGAAAAATTACAAGTTGCGTTTTGGGCTGAAAAGTCTGAAACTTCGGCGGCTGTTTTCAAATTTGTTAACGATAGTTTATTCCAAGTACTTCCTTATCCTACCTATGGCGACACGGATATTGATCTAAAAACTAACTTAGTATATCAGCATTTAAAGAATCAATACTACGGAAGCGGCAACAGTATTTACGGGCGCTATTAAATCGTATATAATTGAGAGCTCTTAATTAGCTCTATAAAAAAGTCAAAATGGAGGTCAAAAGCCGAAAATTGCCTTTAGATAAGGGAGCAGTTTTCGGCACACTTTTATTAGATCTAACTATTTCTAGCTATACATAGTTAATTAAATAAATATATGTATTGCAATGATTATCAGCATTTATGTTGAGTTATGTTAATTTTTTCGATCCCGGCCCACACCACAA
>DMPB01000004.1:16489-17156 GCA_003456175.1 Chitinophagaceae bacterium
TATTTACCGTAAGGTATTGTTATACCGTAAAAAAAGCTACCCGCAGGTAGCTTTCAAAATGGTATTGTATGACTGTAGCTTACAAATAGGTGCGTAAGTGAGCCTCTAATTCTGTAGTTGTAATAGGCACTCCCATAATTTTATTGTATCCTTTAGCATCTACCAAATATTCGCTGCGAATTACTTTGATGAGCTGACCGTTATTAATTTCAGGAATTACAACGTGCTCAAAGTTGCGTAAGATGCTACCCAAGTTCTGTGGAAATGGTCTGATATAGCGTAAGTGTGCATGACTTACGGCATGGCCTTCGGCCTGTAGTGTTAATACTGCGCTTTTAATAGCACCATACGTACTGCCCCAGCCAAGCACCAATACCTTTCCGTTTTCGGGGCCGCTATCTAAAGTTTGTTCTGGAATGTATTGGGCAATTTTATCTACCTTTTCTTGGCGAATTTTCACCATCAATTGGTGATTATCGGGGTCGTAACTAACGTTACCTGTGATATTTTGTTTTTCTAAGCCACCAATTCTGTGTTCTAAGCCCGGTGTACCCGGCACCACCCAAGGGCGAACCAATTTTTCGTCGCGTAGATAAGGGTAGAATTGCGTTTCGTTATCGGCAAGCGCTTTTTTAAAGGCAATGTTAATCGGTGCCAAATCGCTTTC
>DMPB01000004.1:17373-22039 GCA_003456175.1 Chitinophagaceae bacterium
AAACTCCACTTTTATTTCCGGCAGGTCATCTGATTTGGGGAAACGCCAGGGTTCTGCGCCATTGGCAATGTAGCCATCGCTTAAAAATATCACAGGTGTCATGTGTTGTACGGCAATGCGGGCAGCTTCGTACACAGCACTAAAGCAATCGCTAGGCGTGCTTGCCGAGATAACTGGCATTGGACATTCGCCGTTGCGGCCATATAATGCTTGCAATAAATCGCTTTGTTCGGTTTTAGTAGGTAAGCCTGTACTTGGGCCACCACGTTGCACATTCACAATTACTAGCGGCATTTCTAGCATTACAGCTAAGCCCATGGCTTCTGTTTTTAAAGCCATACCAGGCCCGCTGGTAGTAGTAACGCCAAGGCTACCACCATAAGCGGCACCGATAGCTGCGGTGATACCAGCAATTTCATCTTCTGCTTGAAATGTGCGAACACCAAATGTTTTGTGCTTACTTAATTCGTGCAGAATATCGCTAGCAGGTGTAATAGGGTAGGTGCCTAAAAACAATGGAAGTCCACTTTTTTCGGCTGCTGCAATAAGTCCGTATGCAAGTGCCTGATTACCCATGATACTACGGTATTCGCCAGCTGGTAGTTTGGCTTTTGCTACACGGTACCTTGCGGTAAATGTTTCGGTAGTATCACCATAATTATAACCTGCTTGCAACACCTTAATATTGCTTTGAAGAATAGCTTCTTTTTTACCGAATTTTTCTTGTAAGAAATCAATAGTGCTTTCTAAGTTACGGTTGTACATCCAGTACAAGTAACCTAGCACAAACATGTTTTTAGCCCTGTCTTTTTCTTTGGTACCTAGTTCGGCAGCATCTTTCAAAGCCTCACGAACCATTTTGGTAACATCTATCTTAATTAGCTCATAGCTATCGAGGCTACCATCTTCAAGTGGGTTAATACCATCGGCATAATTGGCCAGGCGTAGATTTTTAGCATCGAAGCCATCGGTATTGGCAATAATTTTACCGCCGGGTTTTAAACTTTTCAGGTTCACTTTTAATGCAGCTGCATTCATGGCAACAAGCACATCGCAAGCATCGCCTGGCGTATATATACGTTCGCTACTAAAATGTAATTGGAACCCACTTACCCCGGGTAGTGTACCTTGAGGGGCACGAATTTCGGCCGGAAAATCGGGGAAGGTAGCCAAATCAATACCTAATAAAGCAGTGTTATTGGTGAATTGCTGACCTGTAAGCTGCATACCATCGCCGCTATCGCCGGCGAATTTAATCACCACATCTTTCAGTAATTCTTCTTTTATCGTTGTGCTCATGTGCTTGCGTTATCGCCTCGAATTTGTGGGCAAAGTTAACCGATAGCAGCATAGCATAACCTTGCGTTTATGGGAAATATACTTAGGCTACCATTGGTTCTAAGAAGATAACGCCCAACCCGCTCTATAGTTGTTACGAACAAATTGATTGGCTTCATCAAAATTGGTGATGCGTAAGTTCTGTGCATCCCACAGTAATGAACGCCTCCCAGGAAAACGCGGGTTACTTTGTTGCTCCAACTGCCAGCTACGTAAGGCCAAGTTGCCTATTAGAATACTTTCTACAAAAGGCCCTGCATAACTGAATGGACTGCTTGTAACCCCTTTACTATAACCATTCATACAGGCATTTACCCACTGTAGGTAATGCCCTTCTGGCACTTTAGGTATGGTACCTTGCGGTAAATGTTCTTTCGAACGGGCCGTGGGTAACAAAGTAGGGTTACTAGCATAACAGCCTGCCATCATCTTACCCTTAGTACCAATGAAAAGCACACCACCATCGCCATTGCCCATAGGTTCATCGGGTAGTAACTCTTCGGGGCGTTCTGGTAATAGGCCACCATCCATCCAAGTAAGGCTAATAGGTGCTTGTGTTTGTTGGTTGCGATATTTTAAATGAATTACCGAAGCTGCCGGGCAGCTATCGCCATACACAGTTTCGCTCCACATACGGGTGTAAGTTGCTGGTACACTGCAAGCAACTTCGTAAGGGTGGTTAATGGGTAATAATCTAAATACCGGATCTAAAATATGACAGGCCATATCGCCTAAAGCACCAGTACCAAACTTCCACCAGCCACGCCAATTAAAAGGGTGGTATGCCGGGTTGTAATCGGTGTAAGCAGCAGGGCCTAGCCATAAATCCCATTGTAGGTGTGTGGGTATATCGTATTTACCGTAAGGTGTAGGTATGCCTTGTGGCCATACGGGTCGGTTGGTCCAAGCATATACTTTTTGTACCTCGCCAATGAGGCCTTGTTGATACCACTCCATCATGGTACGAACACCATCGCCACTGGCACCTTGGTTACCCATTTGTGTAACTACTTTGTAGTGGGCTGCTGCTTCGGTGAGTTTGCGGGCTTCTTCAATGCTATGCGCAAGCGGCTTTTGAACATATACGTGCTTGCCTAGCTGCATAGCAGCAAGTGCGGCAACAGCGTGGGTGTGATCAGGAGTGGATACGCAAACAGCATCGATATTGTTTTTTTCTTTGGCAAGCATTACCCTAAAATCATTGTAATAACTTGCTTTTGGAAAGCGTTTAACACTATTGGCCGCCATTTTATCATCTACATCGCATAGGCTTACAATACTTACATGCTTGCTCTTTGAGAACTCTAATAGGTCGCTTTCGCCTTTGCCTCCAACGCCAATGCCTGCAATGCGTAAAGTATCGCTAGGTGGTATATAGCCCCGCCCTAGCACATGCCTTGGTACAATAAAAAAGCCGGTAGCTGCGAGTGCTGTTTGCTGTAAAAATTTACGGCGTGATGATTGGCTCATTGGCGTATCATTTACGTAAGTGAAGCGTTGTTACAATTAACTCAAATACATATTTTAATTTCTTGCTCGCTATAGGCAAGTTGATATTGTGCTAGTACATCGGCTGGCACGCCTTTCCATTCGTTTGGTTGGTTGCCAACGTAGCCTAAATCTTTCACACCCATTTCGCTGGTGTAAAAAGCTGTTACGGTTAGGTTGCGTATGAGGTTAAAAAATGAAACACCTTGTTGCATGTTGCTGGCCGCCTTTTCGGGGTAAGCAATGGCATCGATAATAGTAATTTGCTGCTGTTGCGTGAGGGCAATAAAAGCTTTTTGATATTGCTTTAATGCATGGTTATCGAGCCATTTTAAGCCACCTCGCAAAGGAGTTTGGTAATAGGTCATTTCTTTTACGATGAAGCTTATAAACTCAGGTACTTTGGCATCGGTAGCGCTGCCGCTAATGTCATCTTTGGGTATAATGATATCGGCTAGAACGGTAATGGTTGCCATTTCGTGCGGTGTGAAAAAATCGGGCATGGCTTTTAGCTTCGCTTCGTGTTCTGCTTCTTCTTTCATGCGGTCGGGCCCACTACCAGCAGCAGGGCTGCTATTATTGGCTGGTTCGTTGGTATTGCAACTTGCGGTAAGTAGTGCCGTACCACTTAAGGTGCCGAGTGCTATGGCTTTTAAGGTGTCTCTGCGTTTCATGGCTTCATGTTTAGAGATTACGCTGTTTCATTTGGTCTATAATGTAATCGCTGGCTCGCATGCTGAGTGCCAAAATGGTCCAAGTAATATTTTTATCGGCTTGCGATACAAAAGGTCCGCCATCTACTACAAACAAGTTCTTGCAGTCGTGAGCTTGGTTGTATTTGTTGAGTGCCGATGTTTTGGGGTCGTTGCCCATGCGAACAGTACCAGCTTCGTGAATAATCTTGCCCGGACTTTCTAGACCGTAGTTATTTTCAGGGCCATCGTTGTTACCCCAAGTAATTACAGCGCCCATGTTGTGCATGATTTCGGCAAAGGTTTCTTTCATGTGTTTAGCTTGCTGTATTTCATAATCGCTCCACTTAACGTTGAAGCGTAATACAGGTATGCCATATTGGTCTACTACTTGAGGGTCTATTTCGCAATAGTTATCTTTTCTAGGAATGGCTTCACCACGGCCTGCCATACCTACGCTAGCACCATAAAAAAAGCGTACATCTTCTTTGAGTGATGCACCATAGCCTCCGGCTGGTTTTTGCTTGCCATTAACGGTGTATTTTCCATTCAAGTTTTGCATATCAAAACCAAAGCCATAACTGGGTTGGCTCATGCCACCCCAATATTCAATATGATAACCGCGTGGAAAATTGAGCTTTTTGTTATCGAGCCACCAAGGTGTATAAATGTGCATACCGCCTACACCATCTTCGTTATATCGCTTACGACCAAAGAGCTGTGGTAATACGCCGCCCATAGCCGCACCGGTACTATCGTGTAAGTAACGCCCTACCACATCGCTATTATTAGCGAGGCCATTAGGGTGGCGCTGACTTTTTGAGTTGAGTAATAGGCGTGCACTTTCGCAAGCACTAGCAGCTAAAATTACCACCCTGCCATGTACCTGATACTCTTGAAGGTCGTCTTTACTTACATAAGATACGCCCGTTGCTAAACCTTCTTTGTTAGTGAGTACTTCGCGGGCCATAGCATTGGTAAATACATCTACCTTACCAGTAGCAAGTGCTGGTTTTACTAATACAGAACTAGCCGAAAAATCGCCATAAACCATGCAACCCCTGTTGCACTGGCTGCAATAGAAACACTTGCCACGTTGGGTTGTAGCTTCTTGTAATGGCTGTGTTAAAATAGAAAGTCGCGAAGGA
>DMPB01000004.1:22274-43517 GCA_003456175.1 Chitinophagaceae bacterium
AAATAGAAAGTCGCGAAGGAATAACAGGAATACCAACACCTGTAGCTGCCTTCTTGATCATTAATTCGTGCAGGCGAGGCTTGGGAGGTGGTAAAAAAATTCCGTCGGGGTCGTTTTCTAAACCTTCATTGCTGCCAAAAACGCCGATGATACGATCAATACGATCGTAATAGGGTTTAACATCGTCGTAAGTAATGGGCCAATCATCGCCTAAGCCATCAATACTCTTGCGTTTGAAATCTTTCGGACCAAAGCGTAGCGATATTCGCCCCCAGTGATTGGTGCGTCCGCCAACCATACGAGCTCTCCACCAATCCCACTCAGTGCCATCGGCTTTGGTGTAGGGTTCGCCATCTATTTGCCAACCCCAATAGCTGGCATCGAAATCGCCGAAGGGCCTAAAGCGAGTGCTGGCACCACGCCGCACACTATCCCACGGGTTTTTAAGTTGTGTGATGTTTTTGGCCGGATCGTACATTGGGCCTGCTTCAATGAGCGCCACTTTTAGTCCGGCTTTACTAAGCATGTAGGCAGCCATTCCGCCGCCGGCACCCGAACCTACAATTACAGCATCGTATTGAGTGGGTTGCACTTTTATTTGAACATCTCCCATAAGCAAAGCATCGTTGCGCGTAAGATACTTTGCTTACGTAATTCAACGATGCCGTTTCGGTAGAAATAATTTGCTGGCTTGTGGTTGCGTTTTCATTTGCCGTAAGGCAGTATTTATAAGTGTTTATTACCTTACGGTAAATGTTTAGCCAACAAGTACGTTTCGGTTGAAACTTTCTTCGAGCGAAATGAGTGTTTCGGTGCGTTCGATGCCTTTTATTTTTTGTAGTTCATCGTGTAATACATAGCGTAGCTGTTGGATATCTTTGCAAACGACTTCTACAAACATGCTGTAGTTGCCCGTGGTGTAGTTAACCCGTACAATTTCGGGGATGCGGCGTAGCTCTTTGGCAACGGTATCGTAAAGGCTGCTTTTTTCGAGGTAGATGCCGATAAAGGCAATTACATCGTAGCCAAGCTGTTTTACATCTACATGCAGTCGGGTGCCTTTAACAACGCCCATTTCTTGTAGTTTTTTGATGCGAACATGAATGGTGCCGCCCGATACAAAGAGTTTTTTTCCGAGATCGGCGTAGCTGATGGTGGCATCTTCCATCATGCTTTGTAAGATTTGATAGTCTAATTTGTCGAGTACAGGTTTTGCAGCCATTTTAGCAATCGTTTTTTGTTGTTTTCAAAGCAAAGAAAGTATTTTTTGAACAATTTCAAAAGTTTAAAAATTTTCTTTGAAAAATTACTACTAAATAGACTGTTTGGTTTAATATTGCTCTGTCAACAACGAACAATAGTTCTTTATACTGTGGGGTGATGAAATTTTTGGCAGACATGCCCTCTTGTCTCGGGGGTGAGGAGTTCAGGATAAACGTTGAGTAATGCCGGTGTAACTGCAGATACATCGACTGGGGTCGACCACCAGTTTGAACAGATTAGCTCTCTGTTCTTTTTTTGCTCAATGGCTAACTGCCTCGTGTAGGTTCGAGCCCTACCCCTACAGCAAAAAGCCACGCTATTAAAGCGTGGCTTTTTTATTTACCGTAAGGTGGTATGTTTTAGTGGTATAAATCGCGGCCTAGGTTGATGCCTATTTTGAATTGGAGGCCCCAGTAAGCGTCTTTTGAGTTGGCACTACCGCGTGGGTTAGTAGCGCTTGGTGTACTTGGTGCAGTAGGATCTACTTCGGGGGAACGATAATGCAAAGCCCTTGCCCATGCTGCTTGTTGTGGCGAAAGGTACTGATCGAATAATGCAGGATCGATGTAAGTGCTGCTAACATCGTCTAAATAGTCGGTACTAGTAAAGCGATACATGAACTCGGCACGAAGGTTAATACGTTGGCTTAGTTCGTATTTGAAGCCAATACCTACAGGTATGGCTGTTTGTCCTAAGTTGTACTTTTCGCGTGTACTTTTATAAGGTTCGAAGCCTTGGCCTTCTGTGCTAAGCGGTTGTAGGTTAATCCACTTGCCATTGAGATATGCTTGTGGGTTGTATTGAAAATAAGTATAACCGGCTAGTAAATAGGGCGAAAAGCTGGGCATATTATCTTTATATGCTAGCATAAAAGGGTGAAACTCACCAATGATGCTTATTTCGTTGATGTTACTGCGAAAGCTAAGGTTTCTGTTGTATTGCGGCGATCCTTTGCCGGCAAGGCTATCGGCTGCTTCAATGCGGCCCCAGTTGAACTCTAAACGGGCGCCGATAAAATTTTGGTACAGAAAACCAGCGTAAAAGCCACCAGACAAATTAGAATTGGTGGTGTTAAAACCCTTTTTGCCGAGGTCGGTCATACAATTCATGATGCCTACCTGGGCACCAACTTCCCAGATAACATCTTTATCGAGATGACGATCATTGTAGTAATAATACTGGCTGTAGGCTTTCGGCGAAACCAAAACCAGCGTTGCTAAGGCCAATAAGCCAAACCAATGCTTTTTCATAAGCAGTGTAACAAAATTTCTGGGCAAAATACGATGAACCAGTGGATAACGAATGTATAAGCAGTAATATTTCGTGATTATACTTATTTAATGCTGCTATAGCGTGTTACCCTGCGCCCAATGTTGAATACAAATTTTAAGTTGAAAGAGTAAAAACCATCGTTACGAAGGTTACTGCCGCGGCGTTCGCCAGTACTTAAAGTATTACCTGGCCGCCATTGGCGCTTAAACAAACGTTCTGCTAAAGCTGCCATTTGCGCATTTGGTAGGTAACGATAAAACTCTTGTGGATTAATGTAGGTTGAATTAACGTCGTCTAAATAATCGGTTTCAGTGAAGCGGTACAAAAACTCTACTTTAATATTGAAGGTTTTATCGAAATCGTATTTAGCACCTATGCCCACTTGATAACTTTTAGAACTAGTACCATACACTTGCCTATCGGGGTGTGTAGGAAAGCCCTGACCCTCGGTACGTAAGCTTCTTAAATCGTACCACTGACCATCTAAATATGCTTCTGGGCTATAGGTGAAAAAACCGGCACCTACAACCACATAGGGTTTTAAGAGTGGATCGTAATAGTGAAATCTTTTGTTTAGTACAATAAAAGGGTAGAATTCTATTGCAGCTGCAAATTCGTTCACATTGGTGCGG
Organism: Chitinophagaceae bacterium; assembly: GCA_003456175.1. Classification (GTDB taxonomy): domain Bacteria; phylum Bacteroidota; class Bacteroidia; order Chitinophagales; family Chitinophagaceae; genus UBA10646. The sequence continues at coordinate 25,442 of DMPB01000004.1, forward strand.
TAACTCAAATTGCGTTTTACAAGCTTATCTGTAAAGTTGAGTGTATCTGCTTCGCGCAACATACCTGCCGTATATTCTAGCCTTACGGCAAAATAGCGTGTGAAGTTGGCAGCAATGGTAACACCACTGTTAAACTGCATAGTGCGAGTGTTAAAGCTTTCGCTTAAATCGGTACTACCATTCATGGTGCCAATAAATGCCGAAGCTTCAATGTAAAAGGGCTTTGAAAGTGTTCTTCTGCTGTGAGCTTCTGCAACAGAATCGCCAAAGGTTTTGGGTATGCGTGTTTCCGACGGACTTTTAGTGAAGTCGCGTTGTGGCTGTGCATAGCTCATATAAGCCGATAACAAAGCCATACTACCCAAGAAAAAATGCTTGCTCATGCGATAAAATTACAATAGTTGGTTGAGTTATGCCAATTACCTTTTCTTTATTTGCTTCTCAAAATACTTACAGGCATGTTGTAAGCCACATTCGCTGCATTTAGGTTGGCGAGCCAAACAAGTGTAACGGCCATGCAAAATGAGCCAATGATGTGCTTTATGTACTAAATCGGCAGGTATATTTTTAATCAGTTGTTTTTCTGCTGCAAGTGGTGTTGTTGCTTTTACCGTAAGGCCAATGCGTGCACTTACACGAAATACATGCGTATCTACCGCCATATTAGGTTGTTGATCTATAACAGAGGTAATTACGTTGGCAGTTTTGCGGCCAACGCCCGGTAATAGTACAAGTTCCTCCACTGTCATCGGAACCTCGCCATTAAATTGCTCCATTAGCATTTTACCCAAGCCTATCAAATGTTTGGTTTTATTATTCGGGTACGAGATGCTGCGAATTAAGGGGAACAGTTCTTCAAAAGTAGCCTGTGATAGTGTTTCGGGGTTAGGATAGGCTTCAAAAATGGCAGGTGTGGTAAGGTTCACCCGCTTATCAGTACATTGGGCACTTAAAACTACTGCAACTAGTAATTGATATGGGTTATCGTACAATAGTTCCGTTTCGGCATTGGGTGCATTCGCCGAAAAATAGTTAATAACTGCTTGATAACGTTCTTTTAATCGCATAGCTTTAAGTTAAGATAGCCGGCGGCAAAGGTATCGTTGCCGTTAGCAATATTTTATCACTTGTTTTACGTTGCCTTAACAATATTTGGCCTGTGGCTTGTATTATCTTTATCAAAATTACACACCATGAAACCCTTATACCTCACCCTAATGTTGCTTGGCTTGTTCATGTTTCAGGCTAATGCACAAAATGGCTTGGTGGCCGATCAAAACCCAAATTACATGGTAAGCCAGGCGAAGTACACCAAAATGGCCGATAGCCTTACGGCAAATATGGGTACAACCGTACACAATACTTACAAAGCATTCGATTGGTACGAAGCTCGTGAAGAACGCCGTACCGAACGAAGAAATCAACGCAACCAACGCCGCTTAATGCGTGCCCAAAATATGGGTTGGAACCAGTGGGATAATGGGTGGAATAATCCTTGGAACAATCGCTGGAATAACAACTGGGGTTGGAATAACCGTTGGAGCAATAATTTTTGGCCTAACATTGGTTTTAGAACCGGTAATTGGTGGTTCGGTTGGTAAGCATATTTGCCGTAAGGCCACACTCTTTAAAATTTAAACATCGTATAATCCTACACATATGTTCAAAGCCCTTAAACTTACCGTAGCAGTTGCCAGCATTAGCTTATTTACAACTGCTTGTAACAGACAAGTAACCAGAATTGATCCTAAAGAAACCATTGATATTAGTGGTAACTGGAACAATAGTGATAGCCGAATGACGGCCGAAGCTATGATACAACAATGCCTTGGTGGCGCATGGTTACAAAACCATATTGAAAAAAAGGGTAAAAAGCCAGTGGTAATTGTTGGTTTTGTGAACAATAAAAGCCACGAACACATAGATGCAGAAACTTTTACCAAAGATTTAGAACGCTCTTTTGTTACCACGGCTCGTGTAGGCCTGGTACAAGGTGGTAAAAAGCGTGAAGAGCTACGTGCCGAACGTGCCGATCAGCAAACCAATGCGAGCCAAAGCACTATGAAAAAATTTGGCTTAGAAACCGGAGCCGATTACATACTACAAGGTACCATTACCAGTATTGTAGATGCCTTTAAAAAGAAGAAAGTGGTTGAGTATCAAGTAAGCTTAGAACTTACCGACTTACAAACCAATGAAGTAGTTTGGATTGGCGATAAAAAAATTGCCAAGTACGTTAAAAACTAAAGCTTCACAAATAGTTATATGGGTAAATGAGCGGTGTTGCTAACGGCCCATTTACCCATTTCCTTTACCCTTAGAACCCTTACTAATGTTGCGTTTTTACCAATGGTGTATAGCTTGTTGCATGATGTTAATGGTAACATCGTGTGCTAGTTATCGCCAACAAACGGAACAATATTACCAACAGTTACAAAAAGGTAACTATTCGCAGGCGAAACAGCTATTGAAGTCGAACAAACTGCTCAATACTCGCCGTAACCAACTGTTATTATTCTTCGAAAAAGGTTATTTGTATCATGTAGCTAACCAGCCCGATAGTAGTAATTTTTATTTTAACCTAGCCGATGCATTAATTGAAGAAGGTTATAAAAAAGGTGTTAACCTAGCCATAAGCACATTGGGTAATCCTATGCTTGCAGATTATAAAGCAGAAGATTACGAACGCTTTATGATGCATTATTACAAAGCACTTAATTATTGGCAATTAGGTAATATTGAAGCAGCTTTAGTAGAGGCTCGCCGCATTACATTAGCCAACAATAGTCAAAAAGAGCGCTATAACAATAATAATCGCTATCAGCAAGATGCCTTTGCCCTGAACCTACAAGGCATTTTATATGAAGCGTCTGGCGATATCAACAATGCCTTCATCGCATATCGTAACGCATCTGAAGTATATTTAGCCGACAAGGGTATTTATTTTGGTACACCAATACCAAAGCAGCTACAACAGAGCGCTTTATACACCGCAGCACAAATGGGTTTTAACAGCGAACGCCAGTGGCTAGAAAAGCAGTTGCAGGTGCGTTATCTTGAAATTCCGAAGAGCAAAGGTGGCGAAGCAATTATTTTTATTGAACGTGGCCGTGCACCCATAAAAGATCAAGAGAACTACTTCTTCACCCTAATTAAAGATGGTGGCGGGTACTTTTTCATGGATAACATGCACAACCTACGCATACCTATGGATGTTGGTTTTGGCGTAGATCTTACCAATAAATCGTTAAGCGATATCAGCTTATTTCGCTTGGCTTTGCCCAAGTACTTTCCGCAACAGTCGTTAATGCCTGTAACTAACCTTACGGTAAAAATTGGTGCAGCTACGTACACACCGGAAAAAGCACAAGATATTAATCAGCTTGCACCAGCCTTGTTACGCCAGCGATTGCTTACAGAACTTTCTACCTCGTTAACAAGGTTATTAGTAAAAAAGCTCGCCGAGCAAGAACTGAAGAAAAAAGATAAAACTTCTGGCGAAATACTAGAAGCATTTAATTTTTTGATGGAAAAGGCCGATACACGTAACTGGCAATCGCTACCCGCCGAAGTGGATTATGTTCGAGTGCCGCTTGCAGTTGGAGCACAAACCATTACCATTCAGTATGGCGGCAGGCAAAAAGAGTTAACGGTTAGCGGTGTTTCAGGCAAGGTTCAATTACTACATGTACGGTTTTAATTGTTGCAGCTTTTGTGGCTTACCAGCAAAAAAATAGGCCTGCCCTAAAAAGAGCTGGCCGTTGCTAACCTATGAAAAACACCTAGTTTATGCCTTTACAGGCAAATGATATTTAGAAACCTCCCGCAGGTGGTGGCTGCATTCTTCCGTTGCCACCGTTCATGCGCTGATTACGCATTTGCATTCGGCGTTCCATTTCTTTTCGTAACGCATCTCTGAACTTATGCTCGAGGCTAAAGAGTTTGTTCACCCGAGCTTCATCGTTCAAAATTTTTTTAAATTCTGGTCGGTATTTCTTTTTAATGGCGAGAGCAGCTTCTTCAAAGGCTAACTCATCGTTCATTTTTTCTTTTCGCGTATCTTTTAGTTCTTTCAGATAAGCGTTGTATACTGGCCAGAAACGCTGTGCTTCATCCACCGTTAAATTAAGCTCGTTGGTAATGAAAGCGGTTTTGAGTGCTTCTACCTTGGCAAAATCTCTGGGTGGCATACCACCTTGTGGCGGTTGTGCATTACAAAGGTAGGATAGGCTTAATAAAAAAATTACGTTAAGGAGTTGCTTATACATAGTTTAAGTGAAATTTAAATGGTTTAAGATTTTTTTGAACTGCTTGAGCTACTTCCATTTACCGTAAGGTATTGCTCTAGCTCTTCATCGGTTAAAAGTTCAAAAAAGTTATCATCTCTGCTGCTGTATTCATCTACAGCCGAGGCTGCAATATTGGCTACAGAGCCTTGTGCATCTAAAAACTGTACAATTTCATTGTCAGATAAGGTATTAGCAGCTTGCTGATGGCCGTACATGGGCTGTAATTGAAGACCAATAGTTACCAACGATGCTACAACCGCCGCCGCTGCCGCCATGTATAAGGTTCTGATGCGCTGCATGGTGATGAGCTTACCTTGACCAGCTCTGTTTAATTCGGGTGCTTTGGCTTGTAATTGCGCAAAGTAATTCGCTGGTACTTGCAGTGGCGCTGTATTGGGCACTGTTGCTAAGAAAGGTGAAATTGCTGCCAACTCTTCTTGTACAGCTGCTTTTCGCAGTTGTTGTAGTACGTTGTTGGGCAACTGTTCGAAATACGCTTGTGGTATTTCGTAGGCTTGTGGTGTTGCTTGCAAGCGTACTTGTAGCATGGTACGTTGTGCCAACGTATCGAAATAATCGTGTGGTATTTGGTACGGCATATCGTGCGGTAGGCCTGCTACTGTTGGGCTTAACGCTTGTATTTCGCTAGACGATATGTTTTGATTCGGTTCCATAACTCAGTAAAAAGACTCTATAATGGTTCAGTTGTTTAATTGTTGAGCATAAAGCTTTCAATTTTCTTTACCGCATGGTGGTAGCTTGCTTTTAATGCGCCTTCCGATGTTTCTAAAATGCGGCTCATTTCTTCGTAGGGCATTTCATCGTAGTAGCGCAGGTTAAACACCAGGCGTTGTTTTTCGGGCAATTGTTGTATGGCTAGCTGCAACTTCCACTCGAGGCGTTGTGCATCGAAGCCTTCTTGGGCTTTTACAAGGTTGGTAAGACTTTCATCGTCGCCATCAAATTGGCTGTGTGTGTGCTTTTTTTCGCGTTCTAAAAATGTTAGTGTTTCGTTGGTGGCAATTCGATAGAGCCAAGTGTATAACTGGCTATCTTCTCTAAAATTGTCTAACCCACGCCATGCTTTTATAAAAGCGTTTTGAAGCACATCGTTGGCATCGTCGTGATTCACTACCATGCGGCGGATATGCCAGTACATTTTTTCTTGGTACTTCTGCATAATTGCCGTGAAGGCTTTTTCGCGACTGTGCGGTTGTGCAAAGGCCTGCAACAGTTCTTTATCGGTCATTAATGTTCTTGTGTGTAATGTTAAGACTAGCTATATGGCTTTGCGTTTAACCATTTACCGTAAGGTATATTGGTTTAAGCATGTTTTAACTGCCTACGAATGCGGCTTAGGCTTTCAGGTGTAATACCCAAATAGCTGGCAATATGTACCAACGGTACACGTTGAATAATATTGGGCTGGTAGTTTAAAAGGTGCAGATAGCGTTCTTCTGCGCTAATGCTAAGGGTAGCATTGTGCCTGCGCTGTAGTGCTACGTAAGCGTTTTGAAGCAGTATTCGCATAACAGTGTTCATGGCTGGTATGGTTTGGTATAGCTGCTCCATATCGGCACGATTAAAAAGCACGCCTTCTGAAGGTTCTATTGCTTCAATACATAACATGCTCGGTGTGTTGGTGGCCGAGCTGTATAAATCGCCTACCCAGTGGTCTTCAAAAGCTAGCTGATTGGTATGTTCTGAGCCTTTGGCATCGGTTGTGTAACTTCGTAATACACCTTTGGTAATGAAGGCCTCGAACCTACATATATTGCCTGGCTCTAGTAATCGTTCTTTTCTTTTGAGTGCAAATGGTTTGCCTACTGCATCAATAGCAGCAAGTTCGGCTTCGGTAAAGGTTGCTTTTTTACGTAAGTGTGCTGCTAATAAAGGGTGCATAGTGATGTAGATGATTGCCTTACGGCAAATGTATACGCAACAAGAATAGTATGTGTAATTGCCATAAAAGCTTAGCGCTCCGCCAAAGGCGGAGCGCTACACAAATAAAAGCATATTAGAACTTAACCTTCTTGCTTTTCAGGACGCATTTGTGGAAATAATAACACATCTTGAATGCTGGGTTGGTTGGTCATGAGCATTACCAAGCGGTCGATGCCGATACCAATACCACTGGTAGGAGGCATGCCATACTCTAGTGCACGAAGAAAATCGTAATCTATATACATGGCCTCATCATCGCCACGTTCCATAAGCTGTACTTGTTCTTCAAAGCGTAGGCGTTGATCTATTGGGTCGTTTAATTCGCTGTAAGCGTTGGCAATTTCTTTACCATTCACCATCAACTCAAAACGCTCTACCAAACCAGCTTTGTTTCGGTGCTTTTTAGTAAGCGGACTCATTTCTACCGGGTAGTCGATGATAAAGGTGGGTTGTATGTAGCTGCCTTCGCTGGTGGCACCAAAAATTTCGTCTACCAGTTTGCCTTTACCCATAGTATTGTTCACCTCTATATGTAACTGCTTGCATACTTCACGTAGGCCAGCCTCATCTTTATCGCTGATATCTATACCGGTATTTTCTTGAATAGCCTCGTAAATACTTACTCTACGAAAAGGCGCCTTGAAGCTAATAGTTTTATCGCCTACTTGTACATCGGTTGAGCCATGCAGTGCTATGGCAATGCGTTCCATTAATTGTTCGGTTACTTCCATCATCCAGAAGTAATCTTTATAGGCGGTGTACCATTCAAGTACAGTGAACTCTGGGTTATGGGTTCTATCCATACCCTCGTTACGAAAGTTACGGCTGAATTCGTACACCCAATCGAAACCACCTACTACCAAACGCTTGAGGTACAGTTCGTTCGCAATACGCAAATAAAATGGTACATCTAATGCATTATGATGTGTAACAAATGGCCTAGCCGCTGCACCACCTGGAATGGCTTGTAGCACTGGCGTATCTACCTCTAAAGCACCTTGTTCATTTAAAAACTGGCGAATTGTATTGATAAGTTTGGTACGCTGTGCAAAAGTGTTACGAACATTCGGATTGATAATTAAATCGGCATAGCGCTGGCGATAACGAAACTCGGGGTCGGTTACGGCATCGTACACGTTGCCATCGGCATCGGTTTTAACTACGGGTAATGGCTTTAAACTCTTGGTGAGCATGGTGAAACTCTGTGCATGAATGCTAACCTCACCTGTACGAGTGGTGAATACAAAGCCCGTTACACCAATAATATCGCCTAGGTCGGTGAGGCGTTTTACCACTTCATCAAAAAGGGTTTTATCGTCGCCCGGACAAATATCATCTCTACGAACATAAAGTTGTATAAGGCCTTGTTGGTCTTGAATTTTGATAAAGAATACTTTGCCTTTATCATTAATACTCATAATGCGGCCCGCAACGCATACGTTGGCAAAAGCCTCTTTATGTTCTTCTGAAAATTGTGCTTTAATATCGGCCGAATAATGGCTTACCGGATACAACGCCGCAGGATACGGATCGATACCTATTTTTTCGAGTTCGTTACGCTTGTCGCGACGAATTTGCTCTTGTTCGCTCAAATGTGCTATGCTCATACAAAAATCTTAATGGTGGGCAAAGGTAAGCCGTGAGCATTAATGACATTTGAAATAGTCGAACGGTTCTTTACAATCGCTACATTGATAAAGTGCTTTGCAGGCTGTACTGCCAAAAGCAGATAGCAATTGGGTATCATTACTGCCACAGCGGGGGCATGGTACGGTAATATCTTCTAAGTAAGCATTATCTAAACTTTTGCCTACGGGTGGTGCAATGCCATAGGCTTTTAGCTTGGCTGCACCTTCAGGTGTTATCCAATCTGTTGTCCAGGCGGGCGATAATACTGTTTGTATATTAACTTTTGGGATACCGGCTTGCAGTAATCCTAGCCGAATATTCATGGCTATTAAATCGGTAGCGGGGCAGCCAGTATAAGTAGGCGTAATGGTTACGGTAACTTGGGGTGCGTTTTCATTTGCCGTAAGGCTAACGGTTACCGCTCGAACAATACCAAGGTCGAGCACTGAAAGAACGGGTACTTCTGGGTCGTTCACTTGCGCTAATAACTCCCAAACGTATGCTTCTGAGATAGTATTTGTTACCATTCGGCATTTGGATAGGCTCGTTGTAAAAATTGCATTTCAGCTAGAATATAGCCTAAATGTTCGGTATGTATGCCTTCGGTTCCGCCTGTTTGATGCCATGTTGGTAACACACCTTGCGGTAAATGTGATGCCTCAAACACCTGATTGATTTTGGCTAACCATTGTGCTTGCATACTAGCAATATCGATAGGTAAAGCCAATTTATTTTCCCAAAACTCACCAATATAAGGCCAAAGCTCGTGGTAGGCTGCTTGCAAGCGTTGGTGGCTTTCGTCGGTACCATCGCCAAGGCGTTTTACCCAATCTTCGCTCCAACGTACATGGTAGGTAACTTCTTTCAAGCTTTTGGCTGCTATCGCAGCAACATCGGCATGTTCGTTGGTGCTAAGTTGTTGTAATAAAAGTTGTTGGTAGCTAGCCGATAGCAACAAGCGTAGGGTGGTTACAGCCCAATCGCCATTGGGTAGTTCTAGCAGTAGAAAGTTCTTGAAATCAAATGCATCGCGTAAGTAAGCTAAAGTATCTTCTGTTGCTTCGCCTTGTGCATTGAGTGGGAATGCAGCTTTATCTTGTAAGCTGTTGATTTGATTGGCCGCTAATTGATACCAATTACGGGCTGCACCTACATAATCGAGTGCAATATTGCTAAGTGCAATATCTTGTTCTAAGGCAGGGCCATGACCACACCATTCACTGAGCCGATGCCCTAAAATCAGTGCATTATCGGCTAGGTGTATTAATTGAGAAACGGTGGGTTGATAGCTCATATATAAGTGGTTCAATGATAGTTTAAAAGCAGAGAGTTGCAACCATTACATGTGCTTGATAGCTTCTGGAAGGTCGTAAAAAGTAGGGTGGCGATATACTTTATCGCTAGCTGGTTCGTAAAAGCTGTCGGCTTCATCGGGGTTGCTGGCATGTATGTACTTGCTTTCTACCACCCAAATACTAACACCCTCTTGGCGGCGTGTGTATACATCTCTTGCATTTTCAATGGCCATAGCTGCATCGGCTGCATGAAGGCTGCCCACATGCTTATGATCTAGGCCTTGCTTGCTTCTAACGAATACTTCCCATAAGGGCCACTCTGGTGCTGTAGACGTAGCATGGTTGCTACTATTAGTAGCGGGTATATTGCTGCCTGCTTTTTGCATAGCATCGTAATCGCCATATCGGAGAATGCGAATGGTTGTGTTCATGTGTTGTTTTTTTATGCTGCAGCTACAGCTTGTTTGGCCTGTTGTTTAGATGCATAAGCACTAGCAGCTTCGCGAACCCAAGCGCCGTTGTCCCAAGCTTTACGGCGTGCCTCGATGCGTTCTTTATTGCATGGACCATTGCCGCTTACTACATTCCAGAATTCTTGCCAGTTAATAGCACCAAAATCGTAATGGCCACGCTCGGCATTCCATTTTAAGTCGGGGTCGGGTAGGGTACAGCCTAGTAGCTTTACTTGCTCGGCACAAACGTCTACAAATTTTTGGCGTAATTCATCGTTGGTAAATCGTTTAATTTTCCATTGCATGCTTTGAACCGTGTTCGGACTTGCATCGTCGGTTGGGCCAAACATCATTAAACTAGGCCACCACCAACGGTTAATGGCATCTTGTAACATGCGGCGTTGGCCAGGAGTTCCTTTACTTAATACCAATAGGCTATCGAAACCTTGGCGTTGGTGAAAACTTTCTTCTTTACAAATGCGAACCATAGCACGTGCATAAGGGCCATAACTAGTTCTGCAAAGTGGTACTTGGTTCATAATAGCAGCACCATCTACCAACCAGCCAACTACGCCCATATCGGCCCAAGTAAGTGTTGGGTAATTGAAAATAGAACTGTACTTAGCCTTTCCGGTATGTAGTTGATGGTACATTTCATCGCGGCTGATACCCAGTGTTTCGGCAGCAGCATAAAGGTACAAGCCATGGCCAGCTTCATCTTGTACTTTGGCTAGCAAAATAGCTTTACGCTTAAGCGATGGGGCACGGGTTATCCAGTTACCCTCTGGTAGCATGCCAATGATTTCGCTGTGGGCGTGCTGGCTAATTTGGCGAATGAGTGTATGGCGGTATTTCTCCGGCATCCAATCTTTCGGTTCAATTTTAATTTCTTTGTCTATTTTCTCTTGAAAATGTTGGGCTTCGGGGCTTAACATTTGTTCCATAACAACACTTTGAGCGGTAAAAATAATTCAATAATACCACCCTAACAAATGTTAGCTTTTGAGGGTTCACTCAACCTATTGCTTTCTGTATTTTGTTTAACGAAAACTCGGACACGCATATCTATTCTTACCCAAACTAACAATAACTCCGGCGTGTACGCCATAGAAATTGTCGTTCCGTTTTGGGTTGCCGGCATAACTAAAACCATCGATATAGTCTGAAAAACTGATATGATATACGAGTTCTGCATTTAGTGCAATACGTTTCGATAGTTGATAGCGTACACCAGCACTTATAGGCAATGAGAACTGCCAAGTAGCAGGTGTATGTGTGGTATCTACGCCTAACCCAACTACACCCGGATCTCGAGGTGATATATAGTTATAGTTGATGGCATTCCATTGACGTGTTAACCGTTGGTGCGACATGGCGATACCGCCTGTGAAGTAGGGCTTCCAGCGGGATGCATTAAAATAGCGATCAGCACCGCTAGGGGTATATATTATACTAATTGCTAAGGTTGTAAGCTGGTTGTTAAACGATAAACCCCTGTATTGCCGCCATTGTGGCTCCTTTTCCAGTACTTCATTTGCCGCAAGGCTACCCTTGGTTATCGTTGCTCTGAGGGCATAGTTGGGGTGCATTTGTCGGCTTACTCCAACGCTCCACGCTGGTTGTAATAACTTGAAATTGCCGATGGGGTTAGCAGTAAGATCGCCTTGATATATTAAGGTGCCAACTTGTGCCCAAACTTCGTACAAGTTCGTATTGGTTTGTGCTTGTATGGGCCTTACGGCAAATACCAACGCTAATAGTAATATACCTGTTTTGCTGTTACACATACACATTTTATTTAAAGCATGAAGAAGTGTACAGCTTTGGTATAGGCAAAAAAATTAAGGTACCGATGCTTACCGCACCAATACCTTAATAACTATCAAATGGCTTCTTGTGGTATGTACAAGCTGCTAAAAAACTGTTAACTGCCAGCGTTGAGCCAACCCCAATTTTCGCCTGTTTTAATACGATGAAGTTGCATTTCAGATACGCCAAAACGTGTGGCCAAGCTCTTGTAACGTGTGGTACGTTTCGGGTCGTTGAGAATAAGCTTTAGTAGCATTGCTTTGGTTACAGTAAGCTTCGAAGCTTGTGTTTGTGTTGCGCCTGTGCGTATTTTTTCTCGGTTTTTTTGAACAGCAGCACTTGTAGCTGCATGGGCAGTAAGCGCCTCTTGTGTAACCCAACGAAGGTTAGTGGCTTTGTTGTTCTCTTTATTATGATCGAGATGTATTACAAAATTGGCATCGGTAGATGGTTTTTTTAAAAAAGCATCGGCTACCAAACGGTGTAACAAATAACCTCTACTTACACCATCAACATCTCTAAATCGCCAAATGCGATACCCGAGTTGATGCTTACTACCTGTTAGTAATGTACCATCTTTAACATCGGTTAAAAAACTAATTAATCGGCCGTAATTACTAATAGCATATTGCAAGCGTGTGGGAATTTGATATTCGATTTGTACCGGTTTAAACACCTCACCCTGAAGTATTACTAATTCACCGTAAGGCTTGCTACTACTGGTTCTGCTAATGTGAGCCCGCATTTCTTCGTAGGTGGCCCAGGCTAAGTTATCCATATGGTTATTAGCACCGCTACCATCTTTATGTAATACGAATTTGTGTTTATTACTTGGCGGTGGCGGTAAAAAATGCTTAGCTACTAATTGCGCTACATTCAAGCGTTTCACAGTACCCTGAGCATCGGTGTAATTCCATCGGTTTGCTTTGCCAATCTGTTGGCCATCGGTAAGTTCATTGGTAAAACTGATAAGCCTGCCGTGCGACGATAAAGCGTAACGCTTTCGTAACTGCACGCCTCTAGGCTTCAGTTCTACCCACTTTTCGTGCGGTTGGAGCTGAATCATAGCTGACACATTTATTCCACAAAATAATCAAAAATCTTAGAAATGCTATAGTGCTTCAAAAACTGCCTTTGCAAATGCATCTAAACTTGGGTCGCGGGCACCCATTAATAGTAGCACGGCACCTTGCGGTAAATGCGGTTGGAGTGCTACAGACAAATCATTTCTATCGGCTACGAAATAAGCATTACAGCCCTTTTCCTTTAAATCGTTGATGAGGTCTTCTGCACTAATATCTTTCACGGCAGTGCCACCGGCATAAAAAATTTCACTCATCCAAATTTCATCTTGTGGGCGGAGTACAGAAGCAATTTCATGCACAAAATCGTTACGTAAAAATCGGGTTGGGCCGTATCCGTGTGGTTGAAACCATGCTACCACTTTTTCGGTTAAGGGTTGCACGCCGGTAATGGCAGCTGCTACTTTAGCAGGGTTATGTGCATAATCGTCGATTACCCAAACATTGTTTTTTTGTCCGAGCACCTGATTACGTCGGTAAATACCTTCATAACTTTTTAAAGCCTCGGCACTAGTAGCGATAGCAACACCACAACGTGCTGCAATGGTGGTAGCAGCTAAGGCATTTTCCATATTATGCTTGCCAATGCTATGCATGCTAAAGGGCACATCGTTAATAGTAAAGCTGCACGATAAACCTTGTTGTACAAAATGCTCGGCCTTAAAGCCAGCAGATGCATCAGTACTACTGAAATCAAAAGTAGTATCGCTACTATAGGGTGCTGCTAGCGGGTGCGAAGCATTTACTGTAAAGTATCTACTATTGCTTTTGAAGGTGGCGAATAGTTGTTGTAGTTCGCTAATTTCTTTATGATCTTTATCGAGATTGAGTAGTAAGCCAATTTCTGGTTGATAATTCACAATACTGCCATCGCTTTCATCGGCTTCTATTACAAGCCACTCGCCTTTGCCAACCCAAGCGTTGCCAATAAGGCCTTGCTGTTGTAAGCGTACCAAACCCGCACCACTTATAATACTTGGTGCTAAGCCAGCGTGTTCAAGTATCTGAAAAATCATGGCGGTGGTAGTGCTTTTGCCACTGGTGCCACCTACGGCAATGGTTTTTTTGGTGTTACTAATAAGGGTAAGTAGCTCGCTACGTTTTAATATCGGGATGCCAAGTGCTTGTGCTTTTTGCAACTCGGGGTTGCTTGCTTCTACAGCAGTACTGATTACAATACAATCGATACTACTATTGATGCCAGAGCCATCTTGCTGAAAACATTGAATGCCAGCTTGTACCAGTTTTTGTTGCGTATCGTTGGCTGCATCGGTACTAAAGTAGCGGTCGCTGCCACTTACCTGCTTGCCAATGCCTGCACAAAATTGTGCTAGGGCACTCATACCGGTGCCTGCGATACCTATGAAAAATAAATGTTGTATTGCTTGGAATGGTTGCATGCTTGTTGTTAATGCGTTAAACATCGTAATCTACTACTACGGTTGCAGTAGTAGGGTGTGCTTGGCAAGTGAGAATATAACCTGCTGCTACTTCATCAGGTTCAAGTCCGTAATTCACCTCCATCGTTACGTTGCCGGAGATTAATTTGGCCTTGCAAGTACAGCAAACACCGCCTTTACAGGCAAATGGTAAATCTGCCCCTTGTGCTAGTGCTGCGTCTAAAATGGTATTAGTATTTTGTGCAAGACTGAATGTAAATGTTCTGCCATCTTGCATTACAGTTACCTCGCTTAAAGGGCCATCGCTAGTGGCTGTAGTTTGTTGTTGCTGCCGCTTTTGACTTGCTGCCGATGTAAAGAGTTCGAAGTGAATCTGATTTTTGTTAATGCCACGTTGTTCTAAATAGGCAGTAATATCAAGAATCATATTTTCTGGTCCACACAAGTAATAGGCGGCTGCAGGTGCTGTAAGTACTGTGTTAAATAGTTGTTCGCATTTTGCAGCATCGATACGACCATGGTTAATAGTAGCATCTGTAATTTCTCTACTCAAAATATGTATTAGCGTGAAGCGCTGCATGTACTTGTTCTTTAAAGCTTCTAAAGCTTCTTTGAACATAATACTGTGTCGGTTTTTATTACCATACACCAACGTGAAGCTAGCCTTCGGCGCTGCTTCTAACACCGTTCCAATAATGCTCAGTATAGGTGTTATACCGCTACCTGCGGCAAAGCCAACATAATGCTGGTAATCGTTAGCGGCGGGTGTGTAAGTGAACTTACCCATAGGCGGCATTATTTCTAAAGTGTTACCTACTTCTAGTACTTCATTTACGTAAGTACTAAAAACTCCTTCGGGCACTTTTTTAACGCCTACTTGTAATAAGCCACTTTGCGGAGTGCTGCAAATACTATAGCTACGACGCACTTCACTGCCATTTATAATGGCTTTGAACGTAAGATATTGTCCGGCTTTGAATGCAAAATGAGCTTGATGCACTTCAGCAATAGCAAGCGTAATTACAACAGCGTCGGCTGTAATTTGCTGCTTGCCAACTACTTTGGCTGGATAAAATTGAACAGACATATAATTGTAAGTAACTCAAACCCGAGTTAACTAATGGGACTAAATGCGTAAAACAAAAAGCTATTTGCGTAAGCCATTAATCATAATGGTTACCATATTTTCTTCTAGTGCTTCTGCACTAATTTTCTGCTTACTCCTGTGCCAACTATCAATACCACTTACTGCATGCAGCATAATAAGCACAGCGGTTGGTGCATCAATAGGGCGAATTTCACCACTTTTAATACCCGCTTCAATAAGTGCGGCAATTTTTTTGCGATACTCACGGCGCTGCGTATGAAAATTACTGAGGTAAGGCTCTGTTAAGTGCTTCCACTCACGGTCGCTTACGTACACCTCTTGGTAGTTGCTTACCATTTCACGAATGTGAAAACGTAAGAGCATTTCAATTTTTTCAATAGCATTGCCCTGATGGTTTTCAACTGCATGAATATGGTTCCAGAAATTATTCGCCACATTCACACAAATATTGTGAAGCAGTTCGGCTTTGCTTTTAATGTGGTTATATAAGCTTGCTGCTTCAACGCCCACTTTATCGGCAAGGTCACGCATGCTTGCTGCTTTAAACCCCTTCTCTTGAAAAAGAGCGGCGGCGGCTTGCGTAATAATTTCTTTTCTGCTTAAATCGTTGTCTGCTTTTATTCTAGCCATGCTGCGAATGTAATTAACTAACGGTAATTAGTATAACCTTACGGTAAATGTACTAACACACAGCAGTATTAGAACGATTAAAAAAGGGTAAATCGGCGCCGCTTGCAATAATACTGCTGCCGATGCCCTAATTTCGCAGCCCGTAAACAAACTCATCTACATGTCTTTAGTTGTTTGCGGATCAATGGCCTTCGATGCTATTGAAACGCCCTTTGGAAAAAGTGATAAAATTATTGGTGGTGCAGGCACATACATAGCCTGGTGCGCTAGCAACTTTACTCCAGTTAAACAAATTTCAGTGGTTGGTGGCGATTTTCCGCAAGCCGAATTAGATGCGCTAACTGCACGTGGCGTTAATTTAGAAGGTGTGCAAATTAAGCACGACGAAAAAACCTTCTTCTGGTCGGGCCGTTACCACATGGATATGAATACCCGCGATACACTTGATACACAACTTAATGTGTTGGCCAATTTTCAACCAGTTGTGCCAGAAAGCTATCAAGATTGCGAGTTTTTAATGTTAGGCAACTTGGTACCTGCTGTTCAGTTAAGTGTTATTGAGCAGTTGAAAAACCGTCCGAAGCTCATAGTAATGGATACCATGAACTTTTGGATGGAAGTAGCCATGGAAGATTTGCTTAAAGTAATTGCAAGAGTAGATGTGCTGTTGGTGAACGATAGCGAAGCTCGCCAGTTAAGTGGTGAGTATTCTTTAGTAAAAGCAGCCCAAGCTATTATGAAAATGGGGCCTAAATACCTCATCATTAAAAAAGGAGAGCATGGTGCTTTATTGTTTCATGAGAACAAGGTGTTTCATGCTGCTGCATTGCCATTAGAAGAAGTATTCGACCCAACTGGCGCTGGCGATACATTTGCAGGTGGCTTTATCGGTCATATTGCTCGTACAAAAGATATTAGCTTCGATAACATGAAAACTGCCATCATTGTGGGTAGTGCCATGGCAAGCTACTGCGTAGAAAAATTTGGTACTGCACGCCTTCGTGAAATTAATGCGGCCGATATTCATGCTCGTATTAATGAGTTTGTACAGTTGGTTAATTTCGATATTCGCTTAGCAGAATAATATTTACCGTAAGGTGCTTACAACCTAGTAATGGTGCGGCTTTCGAAGAAAGCCGCACCATTCTTTTTTAGTCGTATGCCTTACGGCAAATGAAAAAGCTTTGTTAAAGCGCCGCTTTTTTTGCATGCTTACCCAACGGTTTTGAGTGCGTAGGGGGTATTACTATCAAACAACAAAATTTCAACCCTAACCTCAAAACTTAAAATGATGAAACTTACAAAACTTATCGTAGCTGTAGCTACCAGTATCATTAGCCTTACAAGCTGCCAAAAAGAAGTACCCGCTATTACCACGCCAACACCATCTAAAAAGCAGTTGCTTACAGCGAAAGTGTGGATTGTAGATGAAGTGAAAGAAACCCAAAACGGCACCAGTGTTACGCTTTATAAAAGGGGGGCAGCCAACAATACCGACGATTTTAGCCTAGTACGCAACCAGTATAAAAACGATGGTAGTATAGTATGGCGTGATGAGTTTGGCGACGAAGGCAACGATGGTCAGTGGGAATTACTTAACAATGATACCCAACTCAAGCTTAGCTGGCCAATTGCCAACATGTCTGTAACAGTGCACGATGTAACCGTTACTGCCAATAGTTTTTCATACAAGCTCATTGCAGCCCCTGGCATCTATACAACATGGAAATTTATTCCTCAACCCTAAGCACCTTGCATACCATTTGCCGTAAGGCACCTTGCGGTAAATGGTAATTTTGAATGTACAAACTCATAGTTATGCGTTGCATCATTGTTTTTATCGCTTCATTAATGGTATTGGGCGCACAGGCACAGCAAAACCATTTAACGCCTTATCGGGTAAAAGGCCGCATGCATCCGCTATCGTTCAACTTGCAGTTTGGGGCATATAAAACTGAAGGTATTCGCAGAACCATTGGCTCACTCTTTGCTTTTGGCACACCCAACTTGCTCAATGGCATAGCGCAAGTAGATGGTATCCCTTTTTACAGAAAAGAAAGACTAAGAGCTAAAGATGTATTTCGCTTTTCGCTATTGCACAATAAAAATGATATCGCAAGTGTAGAAACAAGAGCTTTTATGCTCAAAAATGAAACCTATACTATTTGGAAACCTTTCGATAGCAGTTTTATGGGGGCGAACAATACCGATATCCTAGAAGCTCGCATTATGCTGCATAGCGATACAACTCAAGTTTGGCAGGCCGTGTTTAACAACCTACATGGAACCAAAGAAGAAGATACCCGCGGCCTGCTTAGAAAAGATAGTACTACCATTGAAGTAATGATGCAACCATTACTGCTTAAAATAAAACAGGGCAACGATATACAAGATCTGCTGGCTACAGTAGAACTGGTATACGCCTTCCGCTATAACAA
>DMPB01000004.1:43763-44788 GCA_003456175.1 Chitinophagaceae bacterium
TCCGCTATAACAACAAGTACATTGCAGCTATAAGTGTGAAAGAGGAAGAACGCAAGTTTTGGATAGATGAGCAATTGCCTGCCAATTGGCAACACTTAATAGCTAGTGCCGCTGTAATTTTAACCGTACGACGTAATCTTTATCCTTAAATCCATTACACTTATGCAACCAGGAAATCGCTTATTCATTTACCTATTAGGCTTGTTGTGTACTGCACAAGCTTGTACGCCCATTAAGCTAAATGTGCCCGATAAATTTAGTGCCAATGCTACGCAAATGCACGTGAAAGGCTTAAACGGTTGGATGATAAAGCAACAAATTAGCTTTGGAAAATACCAAAGTTCTATCGTAAAACGTGGTTGGAACACCACAACCTCACGTACCGATAGAAATACGCAAGTAACAGTAGAAGATAGGTTGTTACGATTGTACGGCGTGAACCGCCAAAACCTCACCAGCAATCAAAAAGATAAGTTTCAATACACCCTCGAAAATGGTAATAAAGCCATAGAAATTTTTGCCATCGAAAAGAAAATTTCCGAACAAACGGTAGCCAACTACAACTTGCCCATTTTAGGTTCTAGTAGCACCGTTAAAAACTATCAGTACACTTTTTCGGCGGTGTTATTGCCTTTAAAAGGCGGCAAAGAAGCACCTTGGCAAATGATACTTACCAATGTATTCGATGCCAAAAAAGATACTGCACGCCGCATTTTTGATTTGCCTTATGTAGAAGAAAATGGCTTTGCTACTAACGGTACCGATAGTGTTACCATATACCCTGTACGTGTGAAAGAAATGACACTCAAAAACGGTAAGCAAGGCAAGTTGCCCGTACAAATGCTATCGGGCTACGAGCTCCGCATGGATGGTGGTGTAGTAGCCATTATTGATAACCTCGATAGAAATATTTGGATTTATAACGATATAGATGAAGATACCCAACTATTACTTGCAGCCATGGCCTCGGCATTAATGCTACGCCGTGTACACGATGAAGTTGAATAGTAGTACCTTACGGTAAA
>DMPB01000004.1:45003-45588 GCA_003456175.1 Chitinophagaceae bacterium
ATAGTAGTACCTTACGGTAAATGCTAACAAGCATATACCACGTTGAATTATAACATGCAACACCAGGAAGCCCAAATACAGCAGTGGATACAAGGCTGTTGTGCCAACCAACGCAAGGCACAAGAGCAACTGTATAGGCATTTCTATGGGTTTGCCATGAATATTGCCATGCGCTATTCAAGAGATGAAGCCGATGCCGCCGATATTATGAGTGCCGCTTTTATTAAAGTATTTAAAAGCATTCGTAATTACGATAGTAATAAAGGCAGCTTATATGCTTGGATACAGCGCATTGTAATAAATGAAGCACTCGATCATATTAAAGGTCGTTCTGCCTTTGAAGCGTTTGAGTTGGCAACCGTACCGGAGCCAGCCATTGATAACAAAGCCATCGAACGCATGAATGCAGGCGAAATAATGACGATGATTCAGCAACTGCCACCTGCCACCCACGCCGTATTTGTACTGTATGCGGTAGATGGCTTTAACCACCGCGAAATTGCCGAAAAGCTAGGTATTAGCGAAGGCACAAGCAAGTGGCATTTAAGCGAAGCACGTAAGCAATTGCAACAACAACTTCAACAA
>DMPB01000004.1:45906-48732 GCA_003456175.1 Chitinophagaceae bacterium
GCCATTGCCCAACCTTGAAGATGCTATATGGGGCCGCATTAAAGCCGGCTTAGATGCCGACATGCCCGAAACGCCCGACACCGGCGGCTCGAGCAGTGGCAATGGCTTGCTACGCCACTGGCATATTACCGGGCCATTGGGTGCGTTTATTGTAATTATAGTAACCGTATTTTTTTACCACAGAAATCAACCTCAACCCACCAACATGCCCGCTACCACACCAACACCAAGTTCGGTAGCACCACTTACCACGCCTAATCAACGTAATAACAGCGTACCGCTAGAAAATAATAACAACAAGCAAGTACAGCCACCCAACCTAAAGCCTGCTATACCCGACAGTAGCGGTTTGCTACCTGATATACCTGTAAGTACCCAACCTTTAGCACCAGTGCCAGATAGTGCTAGTAAGCCAACTACTATTATTGTACCACCTACCACCAATTTGGATGTGCCCACAGCAGCACCCAAAAAAAACCTGATTGATACACCGCCACCTAAGAAAAAAAGAGGCGTACCAATTGATGCTGGCGATTATAAGCTTGTTCCAAAAACGCCGTGATAACGGCTTTTAACTTCCTGGTTTGTATTGTGAAATACAACGCAACGGCCTGTTTTTACAGGCTGTTCTCATAAAAGGTAACATTACCTTACGGTAAATATTGCTACATAGTAGTACCTAAGCTTGGCCTAGCCCCGACAGTAGCGGTTACCCCGCTGAAGCTTTGTGCGTTGGTTATGTGGCGGTGTAAAAGCGAATGGCGGGATACCAAAGCATCATAGCGTTGCAATAGTTCACGCTTCAAAATGCTTGCTTATACACATTGGCGGTAAAGGTTAAAATTGAAAAAAAATGTTATCCACGCAGTAGGTACAACCTTTGCTACTGTACAACTTTGCAAGTAATTCTGTACTTGCATTAATGCAGTTACGGCAATATTTATGAGTACGTACAACAGCCAGCGAAGCAGGGTTATATTAATTGTTTTTGCTTCGGTATTTGTGGTAATTATTCTTCAGTTATTAAACCTGCAATTATTTAGTGCTAAGTATCGCTTGCAGGCCGAGAGTAATGCCATTTATCGTAAAACGGTATACCCCGATAGAGGTATTATTTTCGATCGTAAGAAGCAGGCGATTTTAGAAAACACCATCATGTTCGATTTAGTGGTTACGCCCAACGATGTTAAGGGGGTTGATACCACTGCACTATGCCGTATTTTAAATATTGATACGGCCGAATTTCATAAACGTGTGGTTACGGCGATTATTAAAAATGGTCGCTATCGTCCGAGTGTTTTTGTGCCTTTGCTACGCCCCGAGTTGTATGCTAAGCTTAACGAGAACATGTATAAGTTCCCAGGTTTTGTATTGGCTGAACGCCCAGTTAGAACATATCCTTTTGGGGTTGCAGCTAACGTGTTGGGTTATATTGGTGAAGTTGATACCAACTTTTTGAAAAAACATGCTGAAGAAGGTTATGAAATGGGTGATTATGCCGGTATGACTGGCTTAGAACGTAGTTACGAGAAGGTGTTAATGGGGCAGCGTGGTGTGCAACGCTTTATTCGAGATAATAAAGCTCGAATTCAAGGAAGTTACGAAAATGGTACTTATGATACGGCTGCCATTGCTGGTAAAAATATCTATTTAAGTTTAGATGTGAAGTTGCAGGCATTGGGTGAAAAACTGATGACGAATAAGGTGGGTAGCATTGTAGCCATTGACCCGAAAACAGGTGGTATTTTATGTATGGTGAGTGCACCCACCTACGACCCCAACTACCTAACCGGCCCCGATAGGAGGAAGCATTTTAGTGAACT
Source organism: Chitinophagaceae bacterium (assembly GCA_003456175.1). GTDB lineage: Bacteria > Bacteroidota > Bacteroidia > Chitinophagales > Chitinophagaceae > UBA10646. Next base: position 47,730 of record DMPB01000004.1, read on the forward strand.
ATTTACTGATCCTCGAAAGCCTTTGTTGAATAGAACGGTGAATGGTTATTATAGTCCGGGTAGTACTTTCAAAACCTTTGTAGGTATTGTAAGTCTTGCAGAAGGTGTAATGAGTGATAGAACCAATGTTAGTTGTGGTGGCGCTTATTATGGTTGCGGCCGTAGAATGGGTTGCCACGCTGCCGGAACATTTACTTTAAGACCAGCCATATCGCATAGTTGCAATAGTTACTTTGCTGTAGCTTTTAGAAAAAGTATTGAAAATGCAGCGTATCCATCGAGAGATAGTGCTTTGGGAAGGTTTAACCAATATGCTGCTAGTTTTGGCTTAGGTCATAAGTTAGGGGTAGATATACCCTCTGAAAAAAGAGGTATCATACCATCGGCAAAGTATTATCAGAAAATATTTGGTGCTCGTTGGCAGAGTTGTAACATTATCAGTAACTCCATTGGTCAGGGTGAAGTGAGTACCACTTTAACGCAATTAGCAAATATGATGGCTGTGATTGCCAACAAGGGTTGGTACTATACACCACACTTGGTAGATAGTATTGAAGGTGGCGATACTTACGGGTTACTCAAACCTTTTAAAGTGCGTAACCATACATTGCCTGTGCCCGATAGTATTTTTGAGGCCGTACACGATGGTATGCAGGGAACAATGGAATTTGGTACTGGTTACTATGCCAAAGTGCCGGGTATTGTGGTTTGTGGTAAAACGGGTACTGTTGAAAATACACACAAAGGTGAAAAGCAAAAAGACCATGCTTTCTTTGGTGCATTTGCACCGAGAGATAATCCTAAAATTGCCATTGCTGTAATGTGTGAAAATGCTGGTTATGGTGCTACTAGTGCTGCACCTATTGCCAGTTTATTGATTGAGCAGTATTTGAATGATAGTATAGCTACCGACAGAAAATCGCTTGAAGATAGACTTACAAAAATGAATTTGATACCAGCTCGTATGCGTAAAGAAATGGCACAAATGGATAGCATTAAACGT
>DMPB01000004.1:48975-49464 GCA_003456175.1 Chitinophagaceae bacterium
TTAAACGTGTACGCGACAGTATTAAACTCATCAAACAAAAACAACAAGAGGCCCAAGATACACTTGATATTGAAGAACAACCCGAAGTAGAAGTGCGTAGTACTTTTAAAGGTCGCCCCGAAATGCCAGCCGATAGTGCCCGCATGCCCGCACGTACACCAGCCGATAGTAATAAAACACGCCGCCAAAATAATCCGGCACTTTTACCGCAAGGTAGTAACAACAAGCGTGGTACACAGCGTATTTCAAACCCTACCTAAACCTTACATGAAAGCAAGCAACTATTATCATACAACGGTACGTGGCACGCAAAAGCCCGATACACTCACCATACTCTTATACGCAGCATTGGTATGCATTGGTATTCTCTGCATTTTTATGGTTGAGTATCGTTCGGGAACCGATTGGGTGAGTGGCTTTTTGGGTGGCAAAACGAACTATGGCAAGCAGCTCATTTTTGCAGGCGTGTGTACCGTAATGGCATTGTTT
>DMPB01000004.1:49703-71148 GCA_003456175.1 Chitinophagaceae bacterium
ACCGTAATGGCATTGTTTATTCTACTAAGTGATAGCAAGCTGTTCACGGCTTTTGCTAACCTAAGTTACGCGGCTGGAATTTTATTGATGCTTGCCACTTTTGTAATTGGTAAAGATATTAATGGTAGTAAAAGTTGGATACCACTCGGTGGTGGCTTTAACCTGCAACCAGCAGAATTGTGTAAAATTTTTACCTCGTTAGCGATTGCCAAATTTTTAAGTATGCAGGAAACTGATTTTTCGATACTTAAAAATCAGTTGATTGCAGCAGGTATTGCCATGCTTCCGGCTGTGTTATCGATTGCACAAAGTGAAACGGGTTTGGCATTGGTATACTTTAGTTTTTTTATTGTAATGTATCGTGAGGGGTTGCCACCTTTTATTTTGATTATTGGTATTTCATTTGCAGTATTGGTGGTTGCTACTTTATTAATTGAGCCTAACTTATTGGCAGGAATACTTACTGGTATTGCTTTGCTTGCTATATACTTACTACGCCGACAAATAAAGCGCAACAAAATGGGTTTGTTGGTTATTGTTGGTGTTTGGGCTTTTTGTGTGGGTATACAGCGTTTTGCAGTACCGTACATTTTTGATAACGTTTTCAAGTGTTACCAAAGTCAGCGGATATACAGCGCTGTTGGTAGAGATTACGATTGCACTAAAAACGTTCACAGCAAGCTTGCAGTAGAAAGTGATAAGCCAGTTAAAAAGCCCGATGATTACAATGTACGCCAAAGCAAGATTGCCATTGGTTCGGGTGGTATGTTGGGTAGGGGTTTTTTAAAAGGCACACAAACGCGTGGTAAGTATGTACCTGAACAACATACTGATTTTATTTTCACAAGTTTGGGTGAGGCTTTTGGTTTTGCAGGTTGTGTGGTGTTTTTATTGTTGTACTTGCTATTACTGTTTCGCATTATAACAATGGCCGAAAGGCAGCGTAGTACTTTCAGTAGGGTGTACGCCTATTCAGTAGCAAGTATTTTGTTTTTTCACATTGCTGTAAATGTTTGTATGACGATTGGTTTGTTCCCTATTATTGGAATACCATTACCGCTTATTAGCTACGGTGGTAGTAGCCTGCTGACATTTACAGTATTAATATTTATTTTAATTCGATTAGATGCCGATAGGCAAATGGTGTTACGCTAAGTATTATCCTTGAAATTTTGTAGCAACATGGCTACCATCGCAATAAGGTTTATTGCTGCTGGCACCACAGCGGCAAAGAGCAGCTTTGCCATCAACAATAACAGTAGTTCCATCGGCAAGTTGTAAGGTACAACTACCTTGTACTAACAATGGACCATTTGGTAGTATCTGAATATTGGTATTATTACTTTCATTGCTGCCAATGCTTTGTTGTTGCTGTTGATACGATAAGGCACCACTTGGGCATTGTTGAATTTGTGCCATAATTGCTTCGGTGCTTGCTCCATCCATGTTAATCCATGGTTTGTTTTTTGGGTTAAATACTTCAATAAGCCCCTTCCAACATAACTTGCTATGAATGCATTTTTCGGGCTCCCATTGTACGGTGATATCTTGATTGCTGTACTGCTTTTTCATCTTATTATTTTGAAGTAAGGTACAACATTTGCGTTCATCATTTACCGTAAGGTGGTGTACAAAAAAGGATAGCCAAAGGCTATCCGCAATATGTTTGAACTGCTTGATTTGTTGTTGTTATAACCTAAATAAGATTGCTGCAATTAATCTGCTTTCAGATTTTACAAGGTCTGGCCTCCAGTTCGGGTCTAATGTGCTGGTAGCATAGCCAGTTTGAGAAGTTACACCGCCGCGACCTGCAAAATATGGGACACTTGAATTTCTATAAACAAACTCAAGCCTGTAAGTGATGCTTTGATTGGGCATGAAATCGAAATTTGTGGAGCAATCCCAACCCGAAAATTTATCTCCATGATTGGCACTAAATGGAAATGCTCCTTCTGTTTGTGTCGGGTTATTTGGGTTGGGTAAGGGGCTTGCTTGTCCTGTTGGGTATAGCACTAGATAACGTCCCGGATTGGTCATAATACCGCCACCTATTGTCCATGCACATTTATTTTTTGCAAACCAAATTCTATTGTAGAACATAGCACTAGCGAAGTATTGTGCTGGTCCTTGCGTGCTATCTCCATTTTTAAATCCATTTACCCCTCCACCTTTTTCAAAGCCAAAATCTCCAGTGAATGAAAATGCCATTTTAGTTATTCCGTTTGATTTTGGATTGTTGTAGTAGCGTACTAAAATGCTATTATCGGAGTGGAATCGTTTTCTATCTGGTATTCCTGCGGCATCGGTTCCATAATAGTTATTGGTTAATAGTTTTAAGTTATCATTGGGTATCCAAGTAATGTTACCGCCGATACCAGGCATGCTATTGAACTTGCCGTAGCTTTGCCAACCGTTAATAATCCAAGGTTCGATTTTAAGATTTTTAGTTGGATGAATTTGTATGCGAATGCCATTAAAAAACCAAGGTGTATTATCTGATGTGAATGATGCTTGATACTCCCAGTTTTCGGCCTGATAAAATGAGTTTAACCCTATGTATGACATAAAAAGACCGGCGTCGATATTTATACCATGCCATTTATTGATATGATAGCCCGCGTATGCCTCACTTAAAAATCGGTATACATTGGCTAATTGATATTGTCCTTTATAGGGACTAAAATCGTTACGCGGTACTACTTGAGAACGTGTTCCAAACTGCGTCATTATTCTGGCTCTTGCGCCTTTATAATAGAAATCGCCACCGAAATGTAGGGCAGAAAGTTGTACTTCATTATTTCTGGCAAGTGCTGTAGAACCAACTACTGTGTTATCTATTGGATTATTGAATGAATAGGTATAGTTAATATCAATTAAAATACTCGGAGTAAAGTATTTCATCTTTTCCCAAATATTTTCAGTACGCCTGTCGCTACCATTGGCCCACGTTAAATCTATTCCTTCAAAAGGCTCTCCTTTTTGTTGATTTCTTTTTATTGAGCATGTATCTTTTATATCAATTGTGATAAGCTCTTTCTTAAGGCTATCGAGTAACTCTTTTTTTAGTTGATTTTTAATTTCTTGTTTTTCTGTTGGGCTCAATGTTTGGGCAGAAAGGTTTACGCAAATCAGTATGCCGAATGCGATAGTAATACTTTTCATATTTTATTTGTTTCTTATTAATTCTATATGGTTAGCTGGTTGATAAACTAGTGGAATTTGCTCCACTACAACATCACTTTTATCTAGTCCGAAAGCTCTTTCATCGCTAAGGCCTAGGCGTTTCAAAAGGAAGTAGGAGTTGAGTAGTAAACCCTCTTTTAAAGTAAATTCATTTTCAACTGATAGGAATTTTTCGATGATAATGAATTTGAAATCTGGTGATGTATTATACTTGGTAGAGCCATCTGGTCTTATGTGTAAATTCAATTCGTTTTCTTTAGCTAGCTCTTGTATAATTTTTTTAAAATACAATTCAGTTCTTGGTTGAATTCTAAATCCTATATTGATGTTGATTTTTATTACTTTATCGTGTACCAATTCTGAAACATCATAAGTGAGTGTGTAGGGGTGCTCAGTTCTGTTGATGTGTAAAAACCAATATACATCTGCCCGCTTAGGTTTTTTTGCGAAAATTGAATTGATGATTTTTTCTTCAACCTCGTGTCTATTATTTGCCTTAGTGAGATAAACTAAGTGTGTTGCAAATTTTGGTATTTCATTATCAGAACTTAACTCAGATAGTTTTGTAGCATATTTTCCTAAATCAACAAATCGTGTAAACTGATTATTAATTTTTCGTGCATAAAACCATATATACATGGTTAAGAATATGAACAGCTCGAAAAATAAGAACATCCAACGTTCTTTAATTTTCGCAACGTTGGCAATAAAGAAAGATGTTTCAACACTTACGAATATTAATAGTAAACTAAATACTAAAAATTTATTCCATTGTAATTTATAAATTAGAAAATAGCTTAGTAATATAGTAGTCATCATCATAGCAACCGTTATTGAAAATCCATAAGCTGCCTCCATGTGTGTTGATGATTGGAAATATAAGATCATTCCTATGCAACCAATCCAGAGAATGTTATTTACACTAGGTATATAAATCTGACCCTTACTTTCACTAGGCTGTTTTACAGCGACTCTTGGCCAAAAATTTAAGTTCATGGCTTCACTTACTAGTGTATAGCTACCACTAATTAAAGCTTGAGAAGCTATTATTGTAGCTGCAGTTGCAATACCGATACCTGGTAATAAAAACCAAATAGGCATTATCTCAAAAAATGGATTACGACCAATGAGTTCTGTTTGATGTAGCAGCCAAGCGGCTTGACCTAGATAATTTGTTAGTAACGCAACTTTCACAAATACCCAAGTGATGCGAATATTCCTTCTTCCACAATGACCTAGATCAGAATACAAAGCCTCTGCACCTGTGGTTGCTAAAAAAACAGCACCAAGTAACCAAAATCCATGCGGGTATTCTACTAATAGCTCATAGGCATAATGCGGACTTAATGCTTTTAGTACGTGTGGAACATGTATGATTTGCGAAATGCCAAGAATGAATAGCATAGCAAACCAAATAACCATAATGGGGCCAAAAATGGTTCCCACCCTTTGAGTTCCAAAACGTTGGAAAAAAACAATACTGAAAGTATAGTAACAACTATTGGTACAGTAGGTATTTGCTCCAACCCCTTTATCATAGTCAAGCCTTCTATTGCTGATGCAACTGAAATGGGTGGTGTTATTATTCCATCTGCTAGAAGTGTTGTTGCACCAAGTATGGTTGGTATTACTAAATACCTGCTGTGTTTTCGAACTAAAGCATATAATGAAAAAATACCTCCTTCCCCTTCATTATCTGCTTTTAATGTTAACCAGATGTACTTTATTGTTGTTTGTAAAACTAATGTCCAGAAGATACATGAGATACCTCCAAGAACTAGTGTTTCGTTGATAATTTTATTTCCAATAATCGCCTTTAATACATAAAGAGGACTTGTTCCAATATCTCCATAAATAATACCCAAGGCAACAAGAAGTGAAGCTGCGGAAACCCTTGTATTCAGTGCTTTTTTATTACTTTCCATATCATCATATTTGACGATATAAAAGTGGGCTTAAAGTTATCTGTAGATTGTAAAAACATGATACTACGATATAAAGAAAATATAAAACAACTTTAAACAAACCGATAGCCAATACCACTTTGAGTAATAATATGTTGGGGTATATTAGGATCGGTTTCTATTTTTTTTCTAAGTGTGCCAACAAATACTCTTAAGTATTGTGTTTCAGTTTGTGATCCTATACCCCATATTTCTTTTAAGATAAATTGGTGTGTTAAAACACGCCCTTCGTTTTTAACGAATAAAACAAGTAGTTTAAACTCTGTTGCGGTAAGTTTTAAAATCTCTTTATTTTTTAAAACTGTTCTTGCTGGTATGTCAATTTCCAAGTCTCCACAAGTAATTTTATTATCGAAATTTATAGTACTATTTCTACGAATTGCAGACCGAATGCGTGCCAATAGTTCTGCACTTCTAAATGGTTTAGTAAGATAATCTGTAGCACCGTTATCTAATGCTAATACTATATCTGCCTCACTATTTTGTACAGAAAGTATTATAACTGATTTATTATACCAGCTTCTAATTTCCTTCAAAACTTCGTGGCCGCTTTTATCAGGTAGTCCTAAATCGAGTAAAATTAATTCTGGCGGATGACTAGCTGCCAAAAGAATTCCTTCTTTTGCAGTTGCTGCTTGCCAAACTCTATAATCGTTACTCTCTAGTGTTATTTCAAGTAACTTCCTTATTTGCGGCTCATCGTCGATGATCAAAATTTCACTTTTACTCATGCTTTAAATTGTTAAGGTAAGATACTTCAACTGGTAATTTGATGTAAAACGTTACTCCACCCAATGCATTGTTCTCAACATTTATGCTTCCACCATGAGCTTCAACAAATCCTTTTACTATAGATAAACCAAGTCCGGTGCCGCCGGTTTTTGTTTGTGGTAAACGATAAAATTTATCAAATAAAAAAGGTATCTGATTGTTAGGTATTCCCGTACCGTTATCTAAAACCTTTATTATGCAGATACCAGCTTCCTCTACCGCACAAACTTCAATAAAAGTATTTTCTGGAGTATGGTTTAGGGCATTGTCTATGAGATTATGAAGTACATGCTCCATTAAACCCCTGTCTATCATAATAAGTGGAAGATGCTCATTAGCAGTAAAGATAATTTGATGACTCTTTCTAGCAGAGAAGGTTTGAATAACAGCATTTATAAGTTCGTTTAAATCGCACCAATCTAAGTTTAGCTTTAGCATGCCAGTTTCTAATCTGCTCATGTTTAGTAGATTCTCAACCTGTCTATTCAATCTAATACTAGCAATATCAATTTGATTTAATAGTTCTGTTTTATTGTTGTGTGAAATACGACTATCACTTGTTTTTAATGTATCAACAGCTCCAACGATAGTTGAAATAGGAGTTCTTAATTCATGCGAAAGTGAGTTAAGAAGTGTACTATACAATTTGATAGTATTTTCCTTTTCTTCTTTATCTCTTGCTTTTGTTTGCGCCCTACGGATTTTAAAAGTTAATACTGCATTCAATAGTGCAATAACAAAGTATAAAAGAAACATTAGTAAGTCGTCTGCATTATTGATGTGGAAGGTTAGTATTGGAGGAATAAAGAAAAAATTCCAAACTAGTGCACTCAAAACGGCAGCAGCTAAAACCGGTAAAATATCAAACAGCATTGCTACAATGGAAACTGTAAGAAGTAGTAACAGTGCAATTGTCTTGTACGCAATGAATGCCCCTGCGATATAACAAGCAATTGAAACAATTAACACTAAAGTGATGCTAATAGCATATTGATGAATGATTTTAAGCTTTCTTTTGTTCGAGTTATTCAATGTACATATTCTTTCGACTTTCAAATTTAGATATTGAAGTATAAAGATTTTATAAAACTATTGGAATGATGCTTATGAAACTATTCAAGCAAATCTTTGCTTTATTATTTATACGCATTAATAGCTCGCAAGTGTACTACTAAGTTGTATAAGAGGTGCGTTCATCATTTACCGTAAGGTATGGTATAAAAAAGGGCAGCTAATAGCTACCCTACTTAAACTCATGAATGGCTATTGCTATGCAGACACATCGGTACTACAACTACCCTTCACCCCCAAATAAGTTAGAATATTTTCTAATGGACAAAATTTAGTGAATGATGATTGTAGCAAGTTTATCCCTACGAATACACCTAGCCACAACCAGTTGATGTGTACAAAGTATGCCAATGAAACGCTTGTTAATATGAATGTTCCAGCAACAGCTCTAATGATTCTTTCTCTCATATATTGATTTTTAAACAGTATAATTGGTTTGCTCAACGTTTAGAATAAAGGCTCTCAACGGGAAGTTACCCTCGTTGTTGCTGTTGTATGCCTCCACCAAAGCGAAGGCTTTATTTGCTTGTTCAAAAGGAGTGAATGCAAACAGCACCACAGCATCGAACGATGCATTGCCTGAAGCATACCAGCTATCTAATAAATCTGTTGATGTATCTGATCTGAAGCCTGATATTGGCGATGCACTAAATACTCCAATGCCTGCTTGGCGTAATATTTCTGCAGCTGCTTTTTGATGCTCTTTAATGCAAGTGATGATAAATAGTTTCATGATTTTGTGTTTTAAGCTTTTTTATTACGCATCATGCGCCAGTAGATAAGTGGAACTACCAATAGGGTTAAAAAAGTAGAGGTAATGGTACCACCCATTAATGAAATTGCTAGGCCTTGGAAAATGGGATCAAAAAGTATAACTACAGCACCAAGTACAACAGCACCCGCTGTTAGTAATATCGGCGTAGTACGAACGGCACCAGCCTCTATAATGGCTTGCTGCAGTGGCACGCCTTCGTTCAAACGAATGTTAATGAAATCAATGAGCAGTACCGAGTTGCGTACCATTACACCCGCAAGTGCAATGAAACCAATCATTGAAGTGGCACTGAAATAGGCACCCATCATCCAGTGGCCAAGTACAATACCAATCAGCGATAACGGGATGGCTGCTAACATTACAATCGGTACAGTAAAGTTTTGAAACCAACCTACAATAAGCATATAAATTAAAATAATTACTACTACAAAAGCAGTGCCTAAATCTCTAAATACTTCATAGGTAATTTGCCATTCGCCATCCCACTTTAAAGTGAAGTTATCTTCTAATTCAGGCTGTTGGCTGTAAGCTTCTTCAAGGGTATAACCTTTCGGTAAATGTATTTGCTTAAGCTTATCGCTAATGGCGTTCATCGCATAAAACGGACTCTCTAAACTACCTGCCATATCGGCTAATACAAATACTACACGCTTTTGATTTTTTCGATAAATACTCTTTTGTTTTTCTGTTGTAATAAGTTTAGTAACATCGCCAATACTAACACTATAGCCTTGTGTACCTACTATTTGTAGCTGTTGAATAGCTGCAATATTGTTTTTAGCAGCGTCGCTCAATTGTAACTGCATTGTAACTGTACTGTACGACGTTGGAATATGTAACGTGCCAACGTTCATACCACTCATAGCAGCTTGAACAGTAGCTGTTACTTGTGCTGGAGCTATGCCATATTGCATTGCTTTTTCTTTATCTACAATAAGCTGATATTCTTGTTGTGGCGCTTCAACCATCCAATCTACATCTACCACATCTGCTGTACTGGCAAATAGTTGTTTAATCTGTTCGCCTATGGCTACTTGTTGTTCATAATCAGGGCCATATACTTCTGCTACAATGGTAGAAAGTACAGGAGGGCCGGGCGGTACTTCTACAAGTTTAACATTGGCATTGTATTTTTTCGCAATAGCTTGAATGCCAGGTCGCATTTCTTTTACAATATCGTGGCTTTGTATTGAACGGTCTTTTTTATCTACTAAATTCACCTGAATATCGGCAACATTTTCGCCTCGACGCAAGTCGTAGTGACGTACCAATCCATTAAAGCTCATCGGTGCTGCGGTTCCTATATAATTTTGGTAATGCCGTACCATTGGTTGTTGCGATAGGTAGGTAGCAATTTCTTTGGTTACTGCAGCAGTACGTTCAAGAGTGGCACCTTCGGGCATATCAATAACTACTTGAAATTCATTTTTGTTATCAAACGGTAGCATTTTAACGGCTACGCTTTTGGTATAAAAAAGCGCCATCGAGGCCAATAATACCACCACTGTTCCGCCAATAAAAGTCCAACGTTTCCAGCGGCTGTGCAGCATAGGTTCAATAGCCTTACGGTAAATTTTATAGATGGGAGCATCTTCTAATACATGTGCTTTATGCGGCTTTCCTGCTTTCTCTTTTTCACGTAAGAAAATGTAGCCTAAGTACGGTGTAAGTGTTAGCGCCACAATAAGCGATAGTAGCATAGCAATAGAAGCACCTATGGGCATCGGACTCATATAAGGCCCCATCATACCCGAAACAAATGCCATGGGAAGTACAGCAGCTATTACAGTGAATGTGGCTAAAATAGTGGGGTTACCTACTTCATTAATAGCATAAATGGCTGCTTGCAAAAATGGTAACCGCTTCATTTTAAAATGCCGGTGCATATTCTCAGCGATAATAATAGAATCATCTACTACAATACCGGTAATAAACACCAATGCAAAAAGTGTAATTCTATTTAATGTGTAGTCTAAAAAGTAATAGCTGAATAGTGTTAATGCAAAGGTTACTGGCACCGATAAAAATACCACCAAACCACCACGCCACCCCATCGCTAGCATTACGAACAACGTAACAACTACTATTGCAACAAATAAGTGCAATAACAATTCAGATACTTTTTCAGAAGCCGTTTCACCAAAATTTCGAGTAGTTGTAACGGTAACTTCATCTGGAATAACATCTTGTTGTAAGTGCTCAACTTTCTTTAAAATCTGCTCACTTAGGTGCATCGCATCGGCGCCCTTCTTTTTCGCTATACTAATGGTTACGGCTGCGTACTCATCGTTAAAATGCTTAAGCGAAGTATCGGCAGCACCATAACCAAAGTACACAAATTGCTGTGCTGTTTCTGGTCCGTCAGTAACAGTTGCAATCTGGCGTAAATAAACGGGTCGGTTTTGCTGAAATCCAACAATTAAGTTGCCTACTTCTTCGGCACTACTTAAAAAATTTCCTGAGCTAATAGCAATAGCAGTATCGTTTTGTAGTAGGTTGCCCGCTTGTAATTGCAGGTTACTGCCTTGCATTAGTTTAGCAATCGATAGCAAGTCAATTTTGTTTTCTGCCATCTTAGCTTTATCTACTTCAATGTTGATTTTTCTGCTTCTGCCACCAATAATTTGAGTAGCAGCAACATCCGGATTTTTTTTAATTTCATTAGTTACAGTTTCGCTGATTTGTTTGATTTCATAATCACTGTAACGATTACTCCAAAGCGTTAACGATAGTACCGGAACATCATCAATAGCTCTTGTTTTAATGAGTGGCATGGTAACGCCTTGCGGCATTTGATCCATGTGTTTCATAATTTCACTGTACAGCTTTACCAACGAACGTTCAACATCTTCACCCACATAAAATTGTACGATGAACATGGCTTGTCCGTTCATAGAAGTAGAATACACATATTCTATGCCCTTCACATTCGATACAATTTTTTCTAGAGGAGCCGTTAACTTGGTTTCTACCTCTTTAGGTGTTGCACCAGGGAAGCCAACAAAAATATCGGCCAGAGGTACTTGTATTTGTGGTTCTTCTTCTCTTGGCATTAGCATGGTGCTGTAGCCACCTATAAGCAAGAACGCAATCATCAACAAAATCGTAAGCTTCGATTGTATGAATGCGTTCGCTATTTTACCAGATATACCTTCTTTCATATTGTATTTTTTCTTTTATCAATCAGTTGATGATTTAGCGCACCGTTACACGAGCGCCATTGTATAGTTTTCCATCGGCGTTAAGAACAAATACTTCATTTGCCGTAAGGCCACTGAGTACTTCTACCATATTGCCTTCTGTTTTTCCTAAGCGAAGCCAACGAAGAACCGCTCTGTTATTGGCGCCAATCGTGAATACACCTTGTAGTTGATCCTTACGGTAAATGGCTGCCGCAGGTATCATGATAGTGCTATTATGATTGCTGTTTTCTTTTTTACCGTAAGGAATGGTTACTTGTACATACATGCCTGCATACAAGTTTGCGTTGGGCGATGTAATACTAATTTTTGCCATGTATTGTCCACCTGTAAATTGCGATGATGCATTGAGTTCTAACACCTTACCTTGATAAGTACTGTTTGTTGCACTTACATTAATGGTGGCTATGTTACCAACTTGTATATGTTGTACATCGCTTTCTGGAATGCCCACATACGCTACCAATGCACCTCCTTGTTCAATTGTGAATAAGGGCATGCCTGGTGTAGCCATGCCGCCAATGGTTGCATTTTTCTGTGAAACAATACCTGCAAATGGCGCTTTTATAACAGCATACTGTGCATTCACATTCACCTCGTTACGCATTTGTTTGGCTGCTGCAACACGTGCCTTTGCTGCTTGATATTGCAGGGTAATGTTATCTAACTCTTTTGCCGAAGCACTTTGTTGTTGATACAGTTGCGTGTATCTATCATAGTCTTTTTGGGCATTAGTAAGGTGTGCTTCTGCCTCTGCGATCATTGCATCTACTTGTGCACCTTTTGCAGCAACATCGCTGCTGTTTACAACGGCAAGTGTTTGTCCGGCTTGCACTTTATCGCCAACATTTACATTCACTTTAGTAATGGTGCCCATCAAACGAGTACTTACCATGGTTGTATTGGTGGCACCTAATTTCCCACTTAGTTGTACAGCACTTTGGTTGCTCGTACTAGGTAAGGCTGTAGTTACGGCAATGGGTGTGTTATTGTCTTGTGCGGTAGTGGTTTCCTGTTTACTGCTGCAACTAGCTAATAATAGTATGCTAACAGCAATTGTAATCATGTATGAATTATAACGCATATTTATTTTTTTGTACTGGTTTGGTATGAAAGTGTTGCTAATAGAGTTTGTTGTTCACATAGTGTTTGTGTGAGTTGTAGTTGTTGTTGCGAGAGTTGTGTTTGTGCCATTAATACGTCAATCGTATTTACCAATCCTTGTTCGTATCGGTTTCGTGTAATGCGTAAAGCTTCTTTTGCTTGTGCAACGGCTTGTTGTTGTGCTATTATTTTTTGTGCTGCAGCTTTTAAATCTTCTTTCGTTTTTTGTTGCTCTAGCGTAGCTTGTTGTTGTGTATTGGCAAGTTGTTTTTCTAGTAAGCTGTGTTCTACTTTTTGTGTTGCAATCTTTCGTTGTGTACTCAACCCTTTGAATACATCCCATGAAAGTTGAACACCAACGAGGTACGCATTACTGTTAAAGCCAAAGAGTTGTTTATCGTTAAGTTGAAAGTTGCCGAAAGCATTTAATCGTGGGAGATAGCTTTTTTGTGTAGCAAGCATCATATTACGGTGCGCTTCGAGTGCCTTCTGCATGGCTACAACATCGGTGCGTACGGTTGCAGTAGTGTCGTTGTTGTCCCACAGGGTAGTGTTGGTAATGGGTGCGGCAGTATATATTTTACCGTAAGGTTCGCCCATTAAATAATTGAGGTAATTGCTTACGTTGGTAATATTGGCAAGTACTTGGGTTTGTTGTGTACGAATACCTGACAAATGCACTTCAATATTCAGTGCATCAGATGCTTGTAGTAAGCCTTGCTGTACACGATGTTGGGTGAATATTTGTACAGCAGTGGCCGTTTGTAATGCTTCGTTAAGTACCAATTGTGTGGCGTACAACAGTTGTAATTGTAGGTAAGCTTTGGTTACTTCAAAACGAATGAATTCTTGGGTACGTTGCGTTTGTAATTGGTACACGGCAATATTACTTTGCGCTGCTTTGCGTTGTTGCCATGCGTCTAGGTTCACCAATGGTTGTTGTATTGTAAGCTGCGTAAGTGTGTTACTGTAACCGTTAGGGTTATTGAGCAAAGCCGGATTAAAGTCGGCTGCTGTTACCGCTTGTTGTTGCAGCTTGAATCCGAATACGTTGAGTGGATTATTCGTATGCATCCAACTGTAAGCGAGTTGTACCTGCGGCAGATATGCCGCATCGGTTTGCCGATACTGTGCTGTCGCTAATTGTTCGTTGGTATTGGCCATTTTAGCGAACATGCTGTTATTGCTGGCTTTATCTACGGCTGTTTGTAACGCTAGCGGCGTTGTTTGTGCTTTTGCCAAAAGGCCCCACAATAACCATCCTGTTAGCCAGCCCATTTGTACTACATTCCTTCGCATGTGTTCTTATTTTGAATGCGAAGCTATTTTCATGCAATAGGCTTTTTCGTGATGTATATCACGCTTTACGGCAAATGCCGACGCTTTCGTGAGACCTCCGAAACTTGATGTATGTTAAGTAATTACCAAAACCAGCGCCCAAGTCAATTAAAAATGCGTGTATGTACATATATTTGTGTTGTAATTCGCATGAAGCTCGAACAAGCCATACAAACACAGGGGTTTGCCAGTCAAAAACAAAAGGCTGGTGTGAATATTATGTTTACGGCCTACATGGTGAAAACTAGGGTTACACAATGCTTAAAGCCTTTCGATTTAACACCAGAGCAGTTCAATGTTATGCGAATTTTAAAGGGTAAGTACCCCGAACAAATGTGTGTGAAAGATATTGCCAGCCGTGTGATAGAACGTAGTAGCAACATACCACGTATTATAGATCGATTGGTTACTAAGAACTGGGTGCAGCGTGCTACGAGTGCAGTTGATAAGCGAGAAACGGTAATGAGTATTACGCAAGAAGGGATGGAAGTGCTGCAGCAAGCTAGTACTGCTCTCGATCAGGCACACCTTCTAAGTACTGGTTTAAGCGATGAAGAGCTTACCTTACTTAACGAGTTACTCGACAAATACCGAGGATAATTTTTTTGAACAAATGCATGTATGTACATGTATTTAAAACAGGCAAGAATTATGAAAACAGTATTACATAAAGCAGATGAAAGAGGCCACGCCAACCATGGCTGGCTCAATAGCTACCATAGCTTCAGCTTTGCTAGTTATTACAATCCCGAAAAAGTACATTTTGGTGCATTACGTGTACTAAACGATGATACCGTGAAAGGTGGCTTTGGCTTCAGCAAGCATCCACACGATAACATGGAAATTGTTTCTATTCCACTCAGCGGCGATTTAGAGCATAAGGATAGCACCGGACGACATGAAATTATTCGCCAAGGCGATGTGCAAATTATGAGTGCCGGCAGTGGTATTGCTCACAGTGAAATGAATGCTAACCGCGATAAAGAGGTGAAATTTTTGCAGATATGGGTATTTCCTAAACTTCAAAATATTGCACCACGGTACGAGCAAAAAACCTTTTTACCGCAAGGCCGTCAAAACCGTTTTCAAACTGTAGTAGCACCAACTGGTGGTGAGGCTGTAACCATCAATCAAGATGCATGGTTTAGCCTAGGCAATTTTGAAACAGAAGCTACTGCTAGTTATACACTACAAGGTATCAATACTGGCGTGTATGCTTTTGTAATTGAAGGCGAAGTTGAAATTAACGGTCAAAAGTTAGGCCGCCGTGATGCACTTGGTGTTTGGGATACCAATACACTTCTGCTAAGTAGTTACACAAACAGCGAAGTGTTGCTGATAGAAGTTCCCTTAAATCTTCAATAATTCATTCATGAGAACCATTCAAAACATATTAAAAGGCCGCCCTATTAATGTTGGCAGTATAAAAGTTCGCGAGCTGCTCCCCAACGGCGATGCTATGTTCGATCCTTTTTTGGTATTTCACCATGGGGTAGCGGTAATATCACCAACCGAAGACCCCACCAAAGCGGGTGTAGGTGCACACCCACACCGCGGGTTTAGTCCGGTAAGTTTTATTTACGAAGGTGGTGTGCATCACCGCGATAGTCGTGGTAATAACAGCATTGTATATGCTGGCGGTACGCAATGGACCAACGCCGGTATGGGCTTAGA
Organism: Chitinophagaceae bacterium; assembly: GCA_003456175.1. Taxonomy (GTDB): domain Bacteria; phylum Bacteroidota; class Bacteroidia; order Chitinophagales; family Chitinophagaceae; genus UBA10646. The sequence continues at coordinate 64,784 of DMPB01000004.1, forward strand.
GCATAGTGAACGGCCACCGTACGATATTCAGGCACTTGGTGGTGTACAAGAGTTGCTACAAGTGTGGATTAACACACCAGCCAAGTACAAAATGAACCAGCCCGAATATTTTCCTTTGAGCAAAGAAGATACGCCTACCATTACTACTCCCGATGGTTTGGTTACGCTTCGCATACCGGCAGGCGAGTTAGATGGCGTACAAGGAAAAATACCCACCTTTTTTCCTGTAACAACCATTATGGGAACTTTTGCAACAGGCGGTAGCTATACTTTTAATTTTCCTGCACACCACAATACATTGCTGTATGTATTAAGCGGTGCCCTTACGGTAAATGACGATACAGTATTAGAAGCGCAACAAATGGCATTGTTCAACAATGTAGCAGGTAGCTTTACTATTAAAGCCAACACTACTACCAACCTATTTATAGGAAATGGTGAACCACTCAACGAACCTATTGCAGCCCACGGCCCTTTTGTAATGAATACCCAAACCGAAATTATGGAAGCCTTCCGCGATTATCGCATGGGAAAAATGGGCGTACTCATAGAAGACTAAAAAGCAGTTTCTCAATTTTATTCAACATACAACAAAAACAAAACATCATGGCAAAGTTTATTATCGATGCAGCTCACTCAGAAGTGAGTTTCAAAATCAAGCATTTAATGATTTCTACCGTAAGCGGTCAGTTTAACGAGTTTGAAGGTGAAGCCACTACTACTGGCGAAGGTTTTGAAGGTGCTACTGTTCGTTTCTCAGCCGATGTAAATAGCATCAACACCAAAAATGAACAACGCGACGGTCACCTTAAAAGCGGCGACTTCTTTGATGCTGCACAATATCCAAAAATCAGCTTCGAAAGCACCAACTTCACTAAAAATGGTGATGACTACTTATTAGAGGGTAACTTAACCATTAAAGATGTTACCAAACTAGTAAGCTTAACAGTAGAATACAATGGTACAATGACCGATTTCTACGGACAAAAAAAGCACGGTTTCGAAGTGAATGGCAAAATCAATCGTAAAGATTTTGGTCTTACTTGGCATGCTGTTACCGAAGCTGGTGGTGTAGTAGTAAGCGATGAAGTGAAGCTACATTTCAATATACAGTTAACTGAACAAGCATAATCATGTTACTGGCAGCGCCGTAGGCGCTGCCAGTATTACTTCGCACTACATCATTTACCGTAAGGTACTCAACCTATCGGCACTATCATTGTTACACAAGCGTATGCAACATCAACTTTATCCATCGGCAGCAAGAGGCATTAAAGATATTGGCTGGCTTAAAAGCAAGTTCACGTTTAGTTTTAGTAGCTACCAAAACCCTACTCGTATGGGCTTTGGCTTACTCAAAACTTTCAACGACGATATTGTACAACCCGGCGGTGGCTTGGGGTTACACCCGCACTCCAATATGGAAATCATCAGTGTGTTGCTACAAGGTAACATGAACCATAAAGATACCCTCGGCTACAGCGAAGAAGTAACCACCGATTGGGTACAAATTATGAGTGCCGGAACAGGCCTACGCCACGAAGAACATAATATTGGCAATAACGAAGTTCACTTCTTACAAATTTGGATAGAGCCTAAACTCCAAAACATCAATCCTAGGTATCAAAGGCGCTACTTCCCCAAGAGCAAGCGTACCAATGCGCTAACCACCATTGTGAGCAACGAAGAAGGGCAAGCCCATTGTTGGATCAATCAAAATGCAAAGCTGGCATTGGGTTATTACAACCAAGCCGGTAGCAACATTCCTTATACATTTAATGCAACCAATAAAGGTGTATATCTATTTGTGATAACAGGCGGCCTTACGGCAAATGACGTTAGCCTACAACAAGGCGATGCCATTGGCGTGTGGGATACGAATTTGGTCAATATCACTACTACCACTCCCGAAACCGAGTTCATATTGATAGAAACACCCATCAATCATTAAACCATTTGCCTGCAAAGGCCATTCACATATAACAAGCAATCGCAACCATGAATATTGTAATTATCTCAGGCAGTCCACGCCAACAAAGTGTAACGCATCGTATTGCATTACACCTCGAACAGCAAATTAAAGCTACAACCGAACATCAGGTAAGCGTTATAGATGTAAGAGATTGGGATTTAGGCTTTCTGCAAAACGTATTTCAAACAGTAGAAAGTACACCTGAAAAATTCAAGCCACTTGCTGCACAAATGTTTGCCGCCGATGGTTTTATCTTAGTAACGCCAGAGTACAATGGCAGCTATGCACCTGCATTACAAAACCTGCTCGATCATTTCCCAAAGCAGCTACACAAGCCTTTTGGTATTGTAACTGGTAGCACCGGCGGTTTCGGCGGTATTAGAGCCAGCCAAGATTTGTTTTTGCTTATAGCAGGCTTATTTGGCATTGCATCGCCACAAAAACTACTAGTACCCTTTATGGATAAAAAGTTTGATGCTCAGGGCAACCTTATCGATGAAGCTTTTGCCAACAGCGTACACAGTTTCATAAAATCGTATTTATGGCTGGCAGAACGGTTGGTACACGAGCACGCTAATGCATAAACCATTAAAAGCCCATTGCCTTGCAGTGGGCTTTTTAATACAGCATGCCTTACGGCAAATGCAATTACGCCGTTACCATCAGCACAACATTTACCGTAAGGTACTTACCGTTGGTTGGATTTAATACGGTACTACCACTAAAAAAACTACCTTGCGGCCTGCTACCCGCCAACACGTTATTTCTATTGTATGAGTGATGCTATTAAACACGAATGCGGCCTTGCCTTCATTCGCTTGCGCAAACCCTTCTCTTACTATCTACAACAGTATGGAACAGCTACGTATGGACTAAACAAGCTGTACCTGCTGATGGAAAAACAACACAACCGAGGGCAAGATGGTGCTGGTATTGCAGCTGTGAAATTGCACGTTGAGCCCGGTTATCCGTTCTTGGCTCGCCTGCGTAGCAGCGCACCACAACCCATTGCCGATATATTTAGCCAAATTGGTAAAGAGGTTGCAGAACTACAAAAATATCAGCCCGATATTACGCAGCATCCGGGGTTGTTGAAAGGCCATTTGCCCTTTTTAGGCGAGTTGTTATTGGGCCATTTGCGCTATGGCACGCAGGGTAAAAATAATATTGAATTTTGTCACCCATTCATAAAACGCTCTACCAAAACCGGCCAAAATTTGGCCCTTGCGGGAAATTTTAACCTCGTTAATACCGAAGAGCTGTACGATAAGCTAGGTATTCAGCCCGGCGATTTCCAAAAGCAAAGCGATTTGGCTGCTATGATGGAAACAGTACACCATTACTTAGTAGAAGAAGATGAACGAAACCCCAATGGTGCCGATGTGGCCGCCTTATTACGTAAGGCCACGCCTCTGTTCGATGGGGGTTATACCATTGGCGGCTTATTGGGCAACGGTCACAGCTTTGTAATGCGTGATGCACATGGCATTAGGCCCGCTTATTATTTTATTAACGACGATGTTATTGTTGCTGCCAGCGAAAGAGCAGCGATTCGTACCAGTTTTAATGTAGGCGAAAACGAAGTGTTAGAATTAATGCCCGGTCAAGCCCTAATAGTAGATGATGCGGGTAATTATACCATCCAGCAAATACTGCCACCACAAGAACGCAGAGCTTGTAGTTTCGAACGCATTTATTTTAGTAGAGGTAGCGATGAAAAAATTTATCGCGAACGCATTGCCCTTGGCTATCACTTAAGTAAGCCGGTGCTCGAAGCCGTTAACTACGATTTAAAAAATACCATCTTTAGCTACATACCGAACACAGCCGAAGTAGCCTACTTTGGTTTGGTAAAAGGTATGGAAAGCTATCTCAATCAAATTAAAGTACAGCGTATTTTAAGTTGGGGTAACGATGTTACTGCTGAGAAGCTAGAAGAAATGATTAATCGCAAAATCAGACAAGAAAAAATTGCGATTAAAGATGTGAAACTCCGCACTTTTATCACTAACGATGATAGTCGTAACGAAATGGTACAACACGTGTACGATGTTACTTACGGCACAGTACGCAAGCATGAAGATACCTTAGTAGTAATAGACGATAGCATTGTACGTGGCACAACATTGAAAGAAAGTATTGTACGTATGTTGGCACGCTTGCATCCGAAGAAAATAATTATTGTATCGTCGGCGCCACAAATACGTTACCCCGATTGTTATGGTATTGATATGAGTAAGCTAGGCGATTTTATTGCCTTTAAAGCGGCCATTGCATTAATAAAAGAGCAAGGCTTAGAGCATATTATTACCGATGTACAGCAACGCATTGAACAGTTAGAAGCGTTAGGACAACTACATACCGAAAATGTGGTACGCCAAATTTATAAGCCCTTTAGTACCGAAGCAATCAGTAATAAAATTGCAGCATTAATTACACCGCCCGATATTCATATTCCGGTACAAGTGATTTATCAAACCATTGAAGATCTGCACGAAAGCTGCCCAACCAATACCGGCGATTGGTATTTTACAGGCAACTACCCAACGCCCGGTGGTAATCGAGTAGTGAATAAAGCCTTCTTGAATTATATCTCAGGAAAAAATGTGAGAGGATATTAGTTAGTTATTTACTTACGTAAATGCTCACAATAACAAAGGGCTGTCTCAATATTGAGACAGCCCTTTGTTATAAATCATATGTTCATTCATTTACCGTAAGGTATGTGAAACTTACTGCTTAACGGTAGTACGCATATTGCTTTCAGCAGCGGCTTTGCGCCAATCTTCAATGTTACCGCATTGTGCAAAGTCGTTATCAATGGTGATAAAGAAAGTAGGTATATGTTCTTTAAACCACTTTGCTAGCGCTGCTTCTTTTTTCTCTTCTAAAGCACGCTGTGCTACGCGGTTAAAATCGTCTCTCAGGTTTTCGCGGTGCGGCTCTGTACGGCTTTTCAAAAACACAATACGCACACAACGCTGATCACGTTCGTTGGTATATACTTGTGGCATTGAAACATCGCCAGGTTGCATACCTTTTAACAAGGGAATTAAATCTTTATCGAGTTGGTCATAAGTGATAGAAGTGCTACCATCTCGGCCAGTACGTTGGCCACCGCTAAATTTAGCACCTTCGTCTTCACTGTATTTATTTACTGCATTGCTAAATGTAAGATCGCCTTTTAACACACGAGTGCGAATACTATCGAGGCGAGCTTTAGCAACGGTAATTTCTTCGTCGGTAACGGCCGGTATGCGTAAGATGTGGCGTACAACAGCATCGTCGCCACTGCGGGCAACCATTTGAATGATGTGAAAACCAAACTTACTCTTGATAACTGGCGAAATTTGTCCTTCCTTCAAACGAAAAGCTGCATTGAAAAAAGCAGGGTCCCACTGTTTATCGTTACGATTCATTTGATATTGGCCACCAGTTTCGCGGCTGCCAGGGTCTTGTGAGTATAATTTCACCAAGTTTTCAAATTTTTGGCGACCACTTTCTACCTGACGCTTGTACTCATACATTTCACGAATTACATACTCATCAACATCTTTATTAGATTTTGGAATCAGTACAATTTCACTGATTTCCAATTCACTTTCGTAAAACGGAAGACTGTCTTTCGGTATTTTATCAAAGTAAGCACGTACCTCTGTTGGTGTAATTTTAACTGCTTCTAACACCTTATTACGCACCATTTCAGCGAGTTTATTTTCGCGGATAGGGTCTTTAAAATCTTCTTTGATTTGATAAATGCTCTTTCCGGCAATTTCTTCGAGCTGCTCACGGCCGCCATAATTTTGGATGAAAAAGCGAATACGGTTATCGAGCATGGCCTCTAATTCATCTTCACCAACGGTAAGCGAGTCGCGTTGCGCTTGTAACACCAACGCCTTCTGAATCAACTGGCCCTCTAAAAACATACACTCAGGGTTAGGAGGCAACTGGCCCTCTTGCCCTTGGCGGCGAAAATCGGCAATGGCGTTCACGATATCACTCTTAAGAATGATTTTGTCGCCCACTTGAGCTACAATTTTATCGGCCACCACCTTCAATGATTTCTGGGTAGAATCTTGCGCTTGCACTTGGCTTAGTGCACCCATTACACCCAATATTGCGAGAAAACGCTTCATAAAAATTATAGTAAATGCCCGTAAAAATACGGTCTTTGCTGTGCTTGATAAGGCTTTCAGCAGGTTTTAACAAAAAATGATTTTGAGCATAACCTTACGGTAAATATAGATACTACCACAACCAACCAATTATTAGGCAGGCAATGGGTATAAAAGGAGTACGTATTTTGGTCAATAATAATAACAGTGGCGTGGCAACAATTACTAGTAAATACTTCCAAAGTTCTGCTGGCGTGTTGTAAGTAACGGCGGTATAT